>NZ_FOZS01000010.1 GCF_900116205.1 Halostagnicola kamekurae
AGCGAGATACTGCCATCGTGATGCGCTCTGATTTCTGGAACGTCGACCAACCCCTCTTCACGCGTTGCCGGGATTGCCGGGAGATTCTTTACAAACACCCTGCATTCGATCTTCTATTCGAAGCTGACGACGGTAATCTCGGTTTTGATATCTAAAGATTTGGCTCTGGTGAATCGCCATAGGGCGTTGGGTTGGACCTACATAGTGGCACTGTGAATGAGTCCAATCGTTTCGCCAGCAGAGATTCGGGGGAAACTGAAGCCAGAATTGTCCAAGAGTAGTGCATCGAGCACCTGATATAGAGTTGAAAGTCGCCGGAGTCTAGCGATTCACCAGAGCCAATATCTCATAAAACAGCTCGCCATGTTCAATCATCCACTGGTGGTACTCATCCCAGGATGTTTTCTCAGAGAGGACACAGGACGACGTAACGTGATTTTCGCTCGGTTGCTATTTCGTTGAGCTTCCTCAGGTGACCTCCAGATCAACGACTTACTCATCTCCTCTTCAATCTCTGCTTGTTGGCTCTTTAGTTGCTGGTAGGCCTCTTGATCGTCTTTGATGATCATCTGGCAATACAGATTACTTTCGACAGTATTGACGGTGAACTGGAGCTTGAAACCGGAACGTCCGATTGGGTTATTGTACCAGTGCTGGGGTTGGGTTTGCGTGCTCGGAGTGGGGTCTCTCGTTCGGTGATCAGGTCTCGGAACTGTGTCCAATACTCCTCTTGGAGCTTCTTTGTCTCGGAAACCTCTCCTTCAGATCTTTGGTCTTCTCTTTCCCCTCTGATGGATCTTCGACTGGGTTGAGTCGGACTGCAGGCGGTGATTCTGCGATCCGCCACACTTCTAATCTGATCGAAAACAGATCGATTCCCTCACGGCTGTTCTTGTTGAGCCAATGGAACGCGTCCTTGTGTTCGTCGTTAAACTGCGGAGACAACCAGACAATGATCCCCAACCTCACTATTCATAGCACTCATATTTCAGCTACAGAGGCATCTCAAGTGCGATTTCTTCCTCCCTCTTGAGCGCCTCAAGATATGCTTCGGCGTCAAGCGCTGCCATGCTGCCAGTACCAGCGGCGGTGATCGCCTGTTGATAGTGCGGATCAGCGACGTCGCCGGCGGCGAAGACGCCCTCGACCGTGGTCTTGGTCGTCGTGCGGCCGTCGTTGTCGGTTCGAGTGTGGAGGTAGCCGCTCTTGTCACGGTCGACGGCGGTCCCCTCGAGGAACTCGGTATTCGGCGTGTGCCCAATTGCGTAGAACACACCGCCGACGTCGATCGTCTCGAGCATCACGTCGGGGTCGTTTGCAGTTTTTTCGAGGGGATAGCCTTCGGGATGAGAGACAAGCGTCGCGCCGGTGATTCCCTCTTCTTGTGAGCCCTGGAGCGCTTCAAGTTCCGTATTCCAGCGGAACTCGATGGCCTCATTATCACGGGCGCGGTCAGCCATGATCTCGGATGCGCGCAGTTCCTCGCGACGGTGAACGATCGTCACGCTGTCGGCGAACTTTGCGAGGAAGAGCGCCTCTTCCATCGCCGAATCGCCGCCGCCAATCACGAGGACGTCGTCACCGCGGTGGAACGCGCCGTCGCAGGTTGCACACGTGGAGAGCCCGTAACCCATCAGTTCGTCTTCGTTCTCGGCGCCGACCCAGCGAGCGCTCGCGCCGCTCGCGACGATCAGCGCACGCGTTTGCAACGTGTCGCCGTTCGAGAGTTCGAGTTCGAACGGCCGCTCCTCGAGCGTCACGTTTTCGACAGTGCCGTGAGTGAACTCAGCGCCGAAGCGCTCGGCCTGGTCCTTGCCGTTTTGGATCAGCTCCATCCCGCCGACGCCCTCAGGGAAGCCGAGGTAGTTCTCGATGTCGGTCGTCAGCGTCAGTTGGCCGCCCGGTTCGGGTCCCTCGAGCACCAGCGGCTCGAGGTCGGCCCGCGCGGCATAGACGGCCGCGGAGAGGCCAGCGACGCCGGAACCGACGAACACTACGTTGCGAACATCCGTGGTCGTGTCTGTTTCCTTGTTCATTCGGTGTATCTCTCGATCAGGCTACGGAGTCGGTCTTCCGGCAGCGCGCCGGACTGCTGTTCGACCTGTTCGCCGTCCGCGAAGAAGGCCAGCGTCGGCACGCCGCGAACGCCGAACGAGCCCGCGAGTTGCTGGTGTTCGTCGACGTCGACCTTCGCGATCACGGCCTCAGTCGTGTCCGCGAGCTGCTCAAGGACGGGATTGAGCATCTGACAGGGGCCACACCAGTCGGCGTAGAAGTCAACGAGGACGGCATCGTGCGCCGTCGTGACGTTCTCGAGGTGGCTTCTGCCGTCGATGTAGATCGGTTCGTCGAGCGATTCTCCGGAGGCGCCGCGTGCATCAGTTGCCATCACCACTACGTATGGACTGATAGCGTTTAAAGGTTTTGTGAGATTTGTACAATATATAGGCAGAAGGGCTTGGAGTACCCTCGTACAGCGCACATGGTGATGAACGGAGAAATAAGCGGATAGCGTCGGATAGGTGGCCGCACAGGAGAATTCGGAGAGACATGGTGACGTTTTCGACGATCGAACCGTCTCTATCGGTTTTGCACATATAACTAACAACCAGTTATTCGACGGAGTCGGTCGGTTCCTCTGAGGGACTCGCGTCAAAGCGCACGAAATACCCGGCTCGCGTTCCGACGCGCGCGTCGAACGCCAGTCCCCGCCGTTCGACACGGCGTCGTAGCCCTTCGAATCCGACGAAGTGCGGGTCGGGGAGAGACTCGCCGACGACGAGTCGACCGTCCGGTTTCAGGACTCGCTCGAGTTCGTCGAGAGCTCGCTCCTGGTCAGGAATTTCCCCGAGGACTAAGACCAGATACGCGGCATCGAACGTGTCGTCCGGATACGGAAGCGATCGTGCGTCGCCGCGGATCGGTTCGATGTTCGGGTTCCCTCCTGTCGCATTCGCGCTCGGAGGTGCTCGACCATCTCCGATTGGACGTCCACGGCGTGCAGCGTCCCCGACGGTTCAATCGCTCGCACAACCGTCCCCGTGTAGTAGCCGGTTCCCGGGCCGACCTCGAGAAGACGTTCACCGGACCGGGGATGGAGCACGTCGCGCAGCCGGGAGCGAGTGATGACCGGGCGCGGGAAGTTGATCGCGTGGCGCTGGGCGTACGGGCACGGTGATGGGTTCGATCGCCTCGCCGTCGGCAAGAGGTTCGTAGTCGTACTCGACGCCCCGCTCGCTCGCGTGTTCTCCGAGATGGTAGGGGACGTCCAGCTCCGCCGCCAGTTTCGATCCACCCGAGATGTGGTCGGCGTGGACGTGGGTGTCGAGGACGCGTTCGATCGTCAGCCCGGCCTCCTCGGCGACGATTTTGAACTGGTCCGTCTGTCGCGTCGGATCGACGACTATGGCCGACTCGGCGTCTCTCGAGCCGACGACGTAGCCGAGACAGCCCTTCGCCCGTCGCTGGAGTTGCAGGACGTCGAGGTCGTCGTTTTCGGCCTCGACGGGAACGATCTCGTAGACTTTGCTCCAATCCTCCATGCCGCCCTTCACGACGGACACGTCGTCGTAGCCGTGTTGCTCGAGTTCGAAGCTGAACGGCGTCGATGTAAGCCCCTTTCCACAGATCGCGACTACTGTCTCTCCGTCTTTGGCCTCCTCAACGCGCTCGAGTTCCTCGTCTCCGAACTCGTTGTCCGGACCGAACGGGATGTTCTCGGCGCCGTGAATACGCCAGCCCTCGTAACTATCTTCAGGGCGCGTATCGACGAGCGTGAACGACTCGTTTGAGTCAATCATATCCGCGAGCCGTTCAGGGGAAATTTGGTTCACCATTGGAACCTCCTTACAATACTATCTGGTGCGAAGCCGCCGATAGTTCTCATCCCTGCATAGGCATCCTCAGCTACCGGTACGGATTTCGTCCGCTCTCGGGAAAGCGAGTCCTGGTTGGGATTAACCGCGTCTCGCAGTACTCATCTCCGCCGGCGTAATCAACCCCCGGTTGGATGTACGGGTATGGTCCGTCAGCGGGCGTATTCTGGACCCATCCGCCGTTGTCGGGCGTCTGGACGAGCGTCGTCTCCTCATAATCGATCGGCGAGTAGTCATTGAGGTAGTCGACGACAACGTCAACCGGAACGACGCCGTCTTCAATGTCGATATCTTGGAACGGGAAGCCGCAGTTTCCGAGATCCCGTTCGGGATCACCGGGGCGGGTAAACGTCGCGATCGAGTATTGCGCTTCGGGATCGACTGGTTCCCCGTCGACGACGAAATCGACGAGTCTGCGTTCGCGTTTCGCGGTCGGATCGATGATCACCTCCACGTTCGAAGAGTAGTTCCGGACACGGCCGTCCTCTTGCTCGTAAACGTACGGTGTGAAGTTGTCAGTGAGGAACGCCTCCATGTGGTTCAGCAGTTGCTGACCGTACGCCTCGCCGCGAGCCACTGGTGCGGTCATCGGAAACGCTTGATATAGGTGCTCAAGTGTTATCTCGCCGGCGGGAACTGCCGGACCGTAACGGAAGCCATGGGTGACCGCTAATTCGGTGCCGAAGTACGTTCGTAGTGCGTCGGCGAACAGCGCGTTCCAATCGCTCTCGAGGAACGATTGTCGATCGAGCGACGCCTCCGTCCTCCCGACGACTGTGTCCAGCGGCCGCTCGAGGGTTCCGTCCCCTCGATCGTAGGAGATTTCGTCGTCGAAGAACGGCGATCGGATATCCGCGACCGTACGTTCGGCTACCGGTTCCGGGTCGGATGTGTAGTCGTGGTCTTCGGCGAGACAATAGAGAATGTGCCGAAATGCGACGCCATCGTCATCGATGTGGAGGTCCACGCGGCCGAGTCCGTCACCTGTTCCTGATTCGACGACGAGAGTCTCCGTCTTATCGATTAGGATCGGCTCGTGCGTGTACTCGTGGGTATGCGCACTGAACAGAACATCAATACTCTCGATGTCCTTTGCTGCTTGGACGGCCCACGGCAACCCGATCTCAGTGACCGCGAGGACGACATCAGCACCCTCGTTGCGCACGGATTCTGCAGCTTCCTCGAGCAATGCTGGGTGCTTTCCGAACCGGTACTTTCCCTCGTGGAACGCCGGCGCCATACGGTCGACGTAGACGTTCGTCATCCCGACGATTCCGACGTCGACGCCATTCGCACGTTCAATCGTGTAGGGTTCGAACAGCAACCCGTCCGCATCTGGCCCGTAGAGGTTGTTCGCCAACACCTGCGCCTCGAGTTCGTCCATCAGATTCCGTAGGTTCCCGTCCTCGGCGGCCTCGTTCCCGAAGTCCCAGTTCCCCGGAACGTACACGTCCGGATCGATGTGCTCGGTTATCGGTTCTAGCATCGCCCTGCCCTTCGTGTACGTCGTCACCGCGGTGCCATGGAACGTGTCGCCGCTCATCAGCGTAAGCGTCTCATTGGTAGCCGAGCGGATCTCCTCGAGTTTGCCAGCCAACAGCGGGATCCCACCGCCGCGCCGGAGGATCCGGTTGTCGCCAGCGAAGTCGAAATCGGGGTGCGATTCGGGATTATCGTAGTAGACGTGATATTCGGGAACGAGCTGGCCGTGAAGGTCGCTGACGTGGAGACAGACTACGTCCGGTACTTGTCCCTGATCGCGGTCAGCCTCGTCCGATCCGTCGAGCCGCTTCCACTCCTCCAAGTATTCCGTGTCGAGATCCATACGATGCTCTTTCACGTCCTACGAGAGCATGTATTCAAGTCGTTACCCTGCATTGTGCTTCCGCAATTCCCACTCTTGCTCCAGTCCGTCGAGCAGTCGATCGATGTCGTTTGCAGTATTGACTGCGTGGACGGACGCTCGAACGGCGGTCGGAGATGGCAGTGCTCGAACGACGATTCCGTCGGCGGCCAGCCGTTCGACTGTCGTCGCCGGATCGTCGACATCGATGGTCACGAGCCCCGACTCCGGTACTGAGGGGCTGAGAAGACGGTCAGCGGGGACACCGTCTACTAGTCGGCCGGCGAGACGGCGGACGCGGTCTTCGATCCGGTCGATCCCGACTTCATCAATCACGTTGATTGCTTCCCGGAGTGCAACGTGGGGTGCCGGGTTCGCTGACCCAACTTCGAACCGACGTGCGCCGGCTGCGTACTCGTAGGGATCGTCGGATGGCGTCTCGACGCTTCGATAACCGACCGTTCGCGGCTCGAAACCCTCAGCGACGTCACGGTCGACGTAGAGGAAGCCGCCGCCCCACAGTCCGAGAAGCCACTTATGGCCGGCAGCAGCGACCGCGTCGGCACCCCACTCCGCGACGTTCATTGGTAGTTGTCCGGGGACCTGTACGGCGTCGACGAGCGCAAGCGCACCAGCGTCGTGGGCGATATCAACCAATTTCCCTACCGGAAGCTGCGTCCCGTGGGTCCACGTGACCGCGCTGAAGCAGGCGACTCTGGCATCCGTAACGACCTCGGCGAAACGCTCGAGATCGACGCGGCCGTCCTCGGTCTTGACGACCCGAACCTCGACGCCTTCCCGCTTGAGGCGTTGCCATGGGAGAATTCCAGCGGGATGCTCAAGGTCCGTCCGCACGACGACGTCGCCGGGTTGCCAGTCGATCGCGTTGGCGACGGCGTTGATCCCGGCCGTCGTACTCTCGGTGAGCGCGATCTCGTCCGGGTTGGCGCCGACAAACGACGCGACTCGCTCTCGAGTGCGGTCGAAGGCTCGAAACGCCGTCTCGTAGGGGTGGTCGCCAACCGGTGACTCATACTCGTGCTCGCGGACGAACTCGTCGGCGGCATCGACGACGTATTTCGGACTTGGACCGTGAGCGCCGAAATTGAGATAGGTTCCGTCCTGTAAGGCAGGGATATCCGCCCTGAACTCGGTCGGCGTCATCGTCGGACTCGGTTGCATACAGTATCTTACGAACGCAGTAGATAATAATCTTGGGTTTACTATGAAATACTAATGGCAGTCGCCGTGAACGAGCAATTCACCGACGAGCAACGGGGGTTGCAAGAAACCGGTCCCCAGTCCCATCTCGAACGCTTCGTTCATCCACAGAACCGTTCCTGGTGATTCGGCAACAACTATCGTGACCACTGAACGCTATTGCACACCTAATCGGAGGCGACAGTATTATATTATATTGGGGGTATAGTACAATACATGCCTGAACCAAGAGGCGATGACACTGGGGAACAATTGGGAATCGTACTCGAAACCAGCGATCCCGAACGCGCGTGGAACGCCTTTCGTCTCGGAATCACCGCACTAGAGAACGGAAACGACGTATCAGTGTTCCTACTCGGCGACGGCGTCGAAGCTGAGGAGATCACGGACGATCAGTTCGATGTACGGAATCGAATGGAGGAGTTTGACGAGGCCGGCGGGGAGTTGCTGGCCTGTGGCACCTGTCTGGACATCCGAAACAGCGATGGGAGCGAGGTCTGCCCGATCTCGACGATGAACGATCTCCTCGAGGTCGTGACGACCGCCGATCGAGTGCTGACGATCGGATAGTAATCGGTTCCGGATACCCTGCACAGCGGAGCGCTCGAGCGTCGGAGTGCTATCCGGATGGATCCATCCTGTCGACTGCAGACGCCCATACTTCGGACAGACACGCGTACACCATCGCGTTCCCGATGAGTGCGTCGACGGTCGTGTACTCGTCGACCGCATGGACGGTATCCGTCGCGAGCGCGAACTCTACCGTCAGAACGCCGGCGTTTCGAAGTGTCTTCGCGTCGCCGCCGCCGGTCGCGACGAGCAGGTCGTCTGTCTCGACCGTCACGAGTTTCGGTTCGCGATCGATGTCGGCGACCTCTGCGCCAGTGTGCAGGTCGACGCCCCGCTTTTCGTGAACTCTTTGGGCGTCACGGCTACGAGGTCGTCCAATTCGTCGACCACGCCCTTGACGTAGTAGGGCATCCCACAGGGGGCGTACGGCATCCACTCGCCCTTCTCGAAGACAATCACGCCGAGGTCCGGTTCCTCGCGTTTCGCCTATCTCGCGGCGCTTATTCCCACGACGTTACCACCGATGACGACGAACGTATCGGTCATACGTGTAGATTGGTGCGCTCCCATCTAAAGTATTTCTCATTATCCACAACACTATACATTCAAAGACAGCTGTGAAGAACGTTCTGCCGACCGACAACTGACGCTATTCGGCGTGTTTCGCCGAATACGGTGCAGTCGCCCTCGTGTCGTCGTTGATCGGTCACACGACGAAGGGAATGTTCTCCACGGCCGTCTAGAACAGTTACGTCTCGCAAGCCGAGCATCCGGACCATAGTCGGAACAACAGCGCGAGGGCACCGAGCACGGTGAGTACGAAGAGTCCTTCTACGAGACCTGCGACCAGTCCGACGGTAGTACCGCCGGTGACCGCCATCGTGCCGGGTCCGACACAGCAGAGACTTGCCAGCCCCGCGAGGCCCAGTAGCGACCGTCGGGAGGCAGTGACCGAATTCATGGGTGAATTTCCGAAACCGAGGCGGATATGTGTTCGGACGATTTTCCGAGTCGGCGAAACGGTAACGGCGAGATCCGAAGTGACTTTCGTATACATCCCAATACTTCTCACGAACAATGCTACCTATCGATCCCGCGAAGATCGATCCGGACGACATCGGTGCGAAACAGACGACCCTCGAGACGGACCATGAAGACGCCATCGAACACGTTCGCGAAGTGTTCACCGACGCGGGATTCGGCGTTCCCGTCGAATTCTCGCCGTCGGAATTGCTCAACGAGAAGGTCGATGCTGACCGCGACCCCTACTACGTCCTCGGCGCGTGTAACCCGTCGGTCGCCGACCGGGCACTCGAGGCTAGCGACGGTAAACTTGGCGCGCTGTTCCCGTGTAACGTCGTCGTCTGGGAGGAAGAACCCGGTCGACAGCGCGTCTACCACGTCTCGATCATGCGGATCGCACGACTAGTCGGAATAGCACCGGAGGACGACGAGATGGAAGACATCGTCGCCGAGACCAGCGAACTGGTCGATACTGCGTTCGAGAACCTGTAACCATGGGATACCACACGTTCGACGCCGAACGAGCGGACAAGTTAGAGGTGGCCGGACGGCGCTATCGGTTCGTCTCGGCTGAGGAACTGCTGTGGGCGCTCTCCCTCTCGCCAGAGGACACAGTTGCCGACCTCGGCAGTGGAACCGGCTTTTTTACCGATGACGTCGCACCATACGCCGGTGAGGTCTACGCAGTTGACGTTCAAGAGGAGATGCATGAGTACTACCGAGGGAAGGGCGTCCCGGAGAACGTCGATCTCGTGACCAGCGACGTGAGCGACCTGCCGTTCGACGACGGCGGCGTCGACACCGCGTTCTCGACGATGACCTACCACGAGTTCGCGAGCGACGCGGCGCTGGCCGAGATTCGCCGAGTCCTCGCTGCCGACGGCCGACTCGTCGTCGTCGACTGGGCGGCGACCGGAACCGGAGAGAACGGTCCGCCGGTCGACGAGCGCTACAGCGCCGACGAGGCAACGGACACCCTCCGCGAGGTCGGGTTCGATATCGAACACGAGGCCGTCCGACCGGAGACCTTCCTGCTGATTGCTACGCTTGAGTAACGAACTCGTCGATTTGCTGAGTCAGCAAATCGGAGGTGGTAATTTCAGGGTATCACTCCTCGATTCAGTCGGATGCACCTGTGCGACTCGAGCAGAGAAAATACGATCAAACGTGTCGAAACGATCTCGTATCCATTCGAGAGATGGTGGGGAACGATTGGCTTCGTTTTCGTCGGTGTTGCGTTACTCCCGTACGACAGCGCTCTAATTAGCGCCACTGAGATCGCCATGTTGCTGTTTTTCCTCGGACGGGTGGGTCATCCCAAACGGTGTACGATCACGACGGGGGATCCGAAATGAGTGGACATAGTTTACTCCAATCGATCCGATCCGATTGGCGAACGATGATATGGGGGATAGCCGCTGGAATCAGCGTGTTCCTGCTATTCGGACTTGTTACTGGACTTATCCCGAATCCACTCTACGTCCGGATGGTCCCGCGGACATGGATTGACTACATGTTTCTGATTCTGACCGCGCTTCTGGCGGGCATCTATACCGCACAACGAGTGGCGACAACGGGATCTAAACCCGACCTCAAGGACACCGACGGGAGCGAAATCGACGATTCGAGCAATGAAGATCGCTGGGTTTTCGGCGGCCTCATTGGCGGGTTCCTCGCGGTCGGTTGCCCGATCTGTAATGTCGCCCTGCTTGCATTGTTCAGTTCGTCAGCGCTCATGACGTACTTCGATCCGTTACGACCGGTGATCGGCATACTCTCAGTGTCGATACTGATCGGACTGATCTATACTCGTCACAGACGGTCGTGTTCATGCTGCACACCGTGATCGACGCAATCGTGTGCCCTCGCGGAATCGTCGCGATACAAAATCAGCAGTCACGATGTGCGCCTCGAGCGTGTGTACAAGAGGATACCGATGTTTTGCTGAATCAGCAAATCGTGTCCTATTTGGCGCTTAAAGACGGGATATATCATGTGCAACACGGAGGTCCCTCGGATTCGACGGAGATATTCCAGATCCTCGCAGACGAGTATGCACGGGAGATTCTCCTCGCAGCGGATCGGGATGGACCGAAGACCGCAAAAGCTCTCAGCAAAGAGTGTGACGCCTCGCTCGCTACGGTTTACCGCCGAGTGTCGAGGCTACAAGACCATGGACTCATCGAGGAGCGTCGAACCGTCGACTCGGACGGATCACACCGTAGTGAGTTTGAAACAGCGCTCGAAGAACTCCACATAGATATTACTGACGGACAACTCTCACTGGCGATAGAGACGCGGGACGAACTCGCTGACAACTTTACGGCGCTCTGGAATGGGCTCCGGGGTGACAAATAGTGGAACTCTCGTTTCTCCTCGCTAAATCGTTCACACTCCTTTTGAGCCTGATCGTCGCGTATCTGGCGTATCACGGCTATCGACGATCCGGTCAGAAGCCGATGCTGTACGTCTCCGGTGGATTCGTCTTTATCGGTGCCGGTGCGATCTGTGAAGGACTTATCTACCACGTATTCGGGACGACAATCGCATCTGCCGCTCTTGTTCAGGCAGTTATCGTCTCGAGTGGCATGGGACTCGTCCTTTTGTCGCTCACGAAGTAGTCTCAAATACTTGCATGCTCAGAGCATGTCTCGTTATACACGAATGGCGTTTTGCTGACCCAGCGAATCGCCGTTCGGAATTTACGATTCCCACCGAAATGCCGATGCATGAACCGGCGTTTCTGCCTCCGATCGATCGGTTCCTCGAGTATCGCCGCCGTTGCAGGTTGTCTAGATTCTCTCCCGACTGGTGACGAGGGAAATGCGGACACCGGTAAAGGTAGTGATCAAAAACATGCTGACGGAGTGACCCTTGGACCGCCTGAACAGGACCTGAGCGAGGCATCCCACCCGAGTTACGGTGACGAAGCCCCGGCGGTCTCGCTTCCTGATCCGTTGACTGGTGAGACCGTTTCGACTGATCAGTTCGAAGGTAGTCGATCTACCTTGATGACGTTCTTTTACACATCGTGTCCTGATGGCGTCTGTCCTGCGTTGTTACTGCGGTTGCGACGAGCACAGGAGGTAGCGGCTGAGCAGGGGTACGGTGATGAGGCTGCGTTCCTCGCGATGACGTTCGACCCCGAGCGGGATACTGCGGACGTGTTAGAGACGTATGCCGGCGAACAGGGCGTCGATCATGATGCCGAAAACTGGCACTTCCTGCGACCTGAACGGTACGACGACGGCAAAGAGATCGTGACCGAACAGTTTGGGTTACCGCTCGAGAAGCGGGATGCTGACGAGTACGAGAATCTCGACTACATGTTCCCTCACTTGCCCTATATTTTTCTCGTCAACGAGCGGGGACTCGTCGAACGTGTCTATCCAGACGGCGCGACTATTTCGCCATCAGAAGTAGTGGACGACCTCGAAACGGTGGTGAACGGATAGATGCGACGACGAGACGTGCTTACCGGTGTAGGAAGTCTGGGTATCATCGGCGGAGCCGGGGTATTGGCAGTTCGTGGCCCACCGTCGTTTGCCGGAACCGACGACTCAGACGGCGGTGAAGCGACGACTGCTGACCCGATGATGATCGAGACGATCGACGCACCGGGAAGCGAAGCCGGCGAAGTTCGCGTTCCGGCGACCGATCAGGCGACGTTCATCGATTTCTTCGGAACGTGGTGTCCGCCGTGTGTCGAGCAGATGCCTGCACTCGCAGCGGTCAACGAGCGTCTTGGCGATGATGTGCTGTTCATATCGGTCACGAACGAGGCGATTGGCTCAGCTGTCACCAAAGAAGAACTCGTCGATTGGTGGACGAAACACGACGGAAACTGGCTCCTCGGACTCGATCCGACTGCTGAACTGACAGCACAGTATCTCTCCGGGGGGTATCCGTCTGCCGTCGCGATCGATTCGTCCGGACGGGTTCAGTGGTCGGATGCCGGCGTCAAGACCGCCGACGAACTTGCGGCGGGAATCGAACTGGCGCTCGAGGCGGAGAGATGATCGACGCCTCGCTGCTGTCGACGGTCGCTTTCGCGCTCACCGCCGGCGTGGCGACCTTCTTCAGCCCCTGTGCGTATCCGCTGTTGCCCGGATACGTCGGATTTTACGCCAGCCGGACTGACGGGGAGAACGCGTCGATCGTCGGGGCGACCGTTCGAGGCGTCGTCGCGGGTATCGGTGTCTTGGGTACGTTCGCTGTCCTCATCGGTGGGACGTTCTGGCTGGGTCAATCGATAGTCTCGCGGCTGACGATCTTCGAGTCACTCGTCGGCGGGCTGTTAGTCGTCTTCGGCGTCCTCGTTCTGGTCGGTCGTGCGCCCTCGCTGTCGATCTCACTGCCGGAACGGCGCTCGAGCGTTGCCGGGTTCGGGATTTTCGGCGCTGGATACGCGCTTGCGGGAGCTGGGTGCGTCGCCCCCATTTTTCTTGCAGTCGTTGCTCGGTCGGTGTCGCTACCGACAGAGTCGGCAGCGCTTGTCCTAATAACCTACGTTGGAACTGTCGTCACCTTGATGGTCGCTGTAACAGTTGCGACCGGGATGGGACTCGTGGCGAGTGCGAGTCGATTCGCAGCCTATTCGGGCCATTTGAAACGATTGGCGGGCGGCGTAATGATCGCTGCAGGCATCGGGCAACTGTATCTGGCGTTGATCGTCTACTAAGTTCAAAAGAACAACGTTGGCACGGTGTTCCGCAAGATGTTAAGTGAGATGACGAACAGTAGTCCGACGACGAACCAGTTGAACGTTCGTTCGTCGAACTCGAGACGCCGGAGGTACGTGCCCAACAGCAGGCCGACGACCGTGACCACTGCAATCACGGAGCCGAGCCAGATCCGATAGGTCGTCAGGAGCTCGGTAAATAGCGCCATCTGGACGATCCGGACCGTGAATATCGTTCCGAGCACCATCGAGAGTCCACCGATGTACCTCTCGGCGTTTCGTTCGAAGGTGTGGAAGTACGCCGGCAGTAGCGGTCCAAGGTTCGCGAACGCGAGCAAAAATCCCTGCGAGAATCCTGCGGTTCCGAGAGCAAACGGATGGTGTGCCTCTTCGACCATGACGAAGTTCTGGGCGACTTGAAAGGCGACGTAGCCGAGGAGGACGAGGGCGATGACGAAGGGGACCAGCGGCCCAGTGCTGAACGTCGCCAGCGCTACGACGCCGAGGACGGTTCCGACGATGGCGAGTAACAAGAGCGGCCACTCTTCGCGAACGAACGCCCGTCCCGTACTGGTTTCTGCGATCTGAAACATGTTGAGCATCCATGGCGGGATAGCCAGGACGACGACGGCGACGGTTGGATCAATTACTGTGGCGAAGATCGGCGTCATGATGAGCGAGTAGCCGAAGCCGGTCATTCCCTTCACGATACCAGCGACAACCGCGACCAGACTCAACGCGGCGAGCAAGCCGATTGAGAGATCCGATTCAATACCTTGGCCGACGCTCTCGAATCCGGGGAAGAAGACAATCGAGGCGACGAAAGCGGCCAGCGTCGCGCCGACCATCGTCAGTTCTCGAGACCGGAACTCCAGGAGGTTGCTGAGGAACTGTTCGATATCGGCTGGAGATTCGGGAGCACTCATGCTAGTTCGAAGACGAATTGAGACGACACGAAGTCGTGATTATGGAACGTTCACGGGCCGACCGTATTCCACTGTTCGATACGGCGAAATTTATCCTGGTTCGAGTCACTGATGCCTCACCAAAACACGGTATCAACCCCTCGACGGAGCGTGTTCACAGGATAGTCTCGCTAAATCGACCCGTCGCAGATACCAGTAATATCATCCGTTATTTCCACCGAACAATTGAATACCAACGACTAATGACCGAAATCATCTCTACAGAAGTCAACGCAAAGTGTCTCGAAGCTCGAGCCTGAGGCAGTTCACGTAGCTATTTTGGTGCCGCAGTCGCCATGTTACCCACCTCAAGGGCCAGTTCGGAATCGCGGTCGGTTTTTGTCGTTTCCTTTTCGATCACGAAATCCTCGAGAACGAGTACATCTAGACCCATCCCGTAGAAGTCCTTGATCGCTTGCGTCGGCGTCCGTACGATCGGTTCGGCGTGATCGTTAAACGAAGTGTTGAGGACAACTGGCACGCCGGTGATGTCGGCGAATTCGGAGAGGAGACGGTGGTAGCGTGGATGTTGCTCCTCACGAACTGTCTGCGGACGCGTCGAGTCGTCAGACGGATGTAGGACTGCCTCCAGGTCTCTGGTTTTCTCGGGTCGAACGTCGTACGCGTCGATCATGAACGGTGACGGTCCGTCGTTGACGAGGTACTCATCGGCGGCTGACTCGAGCATCGACGGCGCGAACGGACGCCACTCCTCTCGATGTTTGACGAACCGGTTCACCCGGTCTCGAGATGCCGTGGTGCGAGGATCGGCGAGGATGCTTCTGGCACCGAGCGCCCGCGGTCCCATCTCCATCCGGCCCTGGAACCAGCCGACGAGGTCGCCGTCGGCGAGCCGTTCGGCGACGTACCGCTCGAGGTCCTTCGGTTGCGCGTACTCGAGTTTGTTCGTCTTGACGGTCGATTTTATCTCTTCGGCGTCGTATTCGGGACCGAGATAGACAGTGGTCTGACGGTCGACGGCCGACGGCGACTGCCCCGTCCATCCCGCACCGAGCGCGAGTCCCGCGTCGTTGGCGACCGGTTGGACGAAGATATCGTCGATCAGCGGCGACTCGCGAACGCGTTTGTTCAGTTTGCAGTTTAGCGCGACGCCGCCCGCCATCGAGACGTTCGCCGTGTCCAACTGATCGACGGCTGTTTCCGCGATGTCGACGACCGTCTCCTCGAGCAGTTTCTGAGAGGTATGCGCGAGGTCTTTCTCCCACTGGTCGAACTCGCCAGGCGTCTCGTTTCGAGGACGGCCAAACGCGTCCTCGAGGGTTTCGGTGCCGTGGCCGGTTCCCCAGCGCTTCGTCAGTTCGGTGACGTCGTAATCGGCGCCCGTGTCGATCAACTCGCGCAGGACGCCTTCGATCTCCGGATTGTCCTCGCCATAGGGTGCCAGCCCCATCACTTTCCCCTCGCCGTTGAACATCCGGTAGCCGAGGAACTCCGTGACGACCGCGAAGAAGAGTCCGAGACTGTTCGGGTGTTCGTAGGTGTACGCGCGTGTCAGGCCGTCCTCGTCGTCGGCATACCAGACGACTGTCGAATCGTACTCACCTTTCGCATCGATCGTAAGAACGACGCCATCGTCGAACCCGGACGGATGGAACGCGCTCGCAGCGTGGCAGCGGTGATGCGGAATCGTCTCGATCGGCGGCACCGGCGAACCGATCGACTCGAGGCGATTCTCGATCTGTCGGGTCGGAACGAACCGGCTCCGAACCTGCGTGACGAGCGTCTGCTCGAGTGCGGAGAGTTTTCGTCCAAATCCGGGTACTTGGATCGCGTCGGAAACGTAGTGTGAAGCGATCTCGCCACGGAGCTGCGGCTCGTACGGGAGGAGAATCCGATTCAGGTCCGGAAGAGACAGGTTTCGATAGTCGAGACACGCCCGGATCGCGTGTTTGGGAAACGTATCCGTGGCGTGTTTGTCCCGCGTGTATCGCTCTTCCTCAACGCCGAAGACGGGCGTTCCGTCATCGAAGAGAACGGCGCTCGGGTCGTGCTGGCCGTAGAGTCCGATCGCCGGTTTGAACGCGAGTTGATAGTCAGTCATGGCTCGTGAAAGTGATGTATCGTAACCTAACCCAGGAGACGGCAAAACGACGCTGACGATTTGCTGACCCAGCAAATCGTCGGCAACGCAGTCGTGTTCGTCGTCGGCCTGGCACTGGCGGTCCGCATTCGAACGGATCTCGACGCGATCGAGCACTCTGCCCGAGACCTCGCCCGGCGCGACGCCTGCAAGCAGTCCACCGACCGTCAGTGTCAGCTACCGCTCGACGCGTATTCACGGTTCTCGTCGATGTTTCTCCGACAGCAGAAATCGGTATACCCGATTGAACTGGATACCGGTTCGTGAACGGGAAAACTGTTCCATTGGGGCCGGAATCCGCTGGGCCGCACGTTCGTCTTCCAGTTCCCGTTACCGAACCCAAACTGTTCTCTCACGACGGTCGTCCAGAGCTCCGACGACAGCGTGACCGTTCGAACGACTGACGACATTAGTTCGCAGCGCAGTTGTTCGGCCCGAGTTCGAGCGCCTCGACGTCCCCGCCGGGTTGCTCCCTGCCCCAGTTGATCTGCTTAATCTCGTTGTAGTTCGCTGGTTCGTCCGCGAGGCTCTCGACGATGGTCTCGACGAACGCCTCCTCGTCGCCGTCCTCGACGTGACTCAGGAGTTCGTTGGTCGTCTCTTCCTGGAGGTCGCCGAGTTCGGTCGCGAGCGGGCGAATCGACTCGTCACTGAAGTGACCCGGAAGGACGACGGTCTCGTCCGCGAGGTCCGTCAGCCGCTCGAGGCTGTCGAACAGCTGGCTCGAGGCCTCCCGAATGGCCTCCTCCTCGCTGTCCTCGAGGTCGGGACGGCCGACGCTGCGGAGGAACAGCGTGTCTCCGGAGAGGAGAGCGTCACCGAACCGGAACGAGACGCTGCCGGGGGTGTGTCCCGGCGTGTGGAGCACCTCGAGGTCCCGGTGGCCGACGGGAATCGTCTCGCCGTTTGCGAGTTCCGTGACGTTCTCGAGCTCGCCGGCGTCGTCCCCGTGGAGGTGATAGGGAACGTCGAGTTCACCGGCGAGTCGGCGGGCGCCCGAGACGTGGTCGGCGTGGGCGTGGCTGTCCGCGACGCCGACGATCTCGAGGTCGCGCTCGTCGGCCGCGTTCAGGTACCGATCAACGTACTGGCTCGGATCGACGACGACGGCCTCCTCGCCGTCGTGGGCGAGGTACGAGACGCAGCCCGTCCCGGGGCGGACGACCTGAACGACTCCCTCGACACCCGCACTCTCCTCAAGGTCGTACTGACGGTGGACGCGACCCCAGCCGTTCATGCCGTCGTCGATGGATCTCGCGTCGAACCCGTGTTCGCGAAGGAACTCCGCCGCTCGCGTGGACGTGATGCCAGCGACGCAGACGACCGCGATCTCCGTGTCTTTCGGGAGCTCGTCCAGGTGCTCCTCGAGCGTGGAGTAGTTGTACTCCAGCAGTTCGTCGTAGATGGGTACGTTCGTGCTCCCGTCGATCCGCCACTCCTCGTAGTCGTCCTCGTTCCTGACGTCGAGGACGAAGAGGTCCTCCTCGTCTTCTTCGATGCGTCGTGCGACTTCCGTCGGATCGAAGTTAATATTGTTCATTTCACCCAATTCTACACGATACTGGCCCTTAAGTCCGTTGCCGGACTGTGCGTCAGTCGATGTCTCCGTCGGAACTGAGGGCTGGACGTGAGACGAAATGCTGAGATGGGAGCGCTGTCGAACGGCACTCCGCAGCGGAGACTCGAGAGTCTTCCGAGAGTTCCGATACCAGATTTCAGTTACTGGGCGGGGACTTCTGTGCCGGCCTCGGCGTGTTCGTACTTGTCCTCGAACTCCTGAATGAGCTGGCCCATCTTCGCGTACCAGTCGTTCAACATCCGCTGCATGTCGTTCGCGATCTGGGTCGGATCAGTCGGGTAGTAGACGTGGTAGTAGCCGCCCTGCTCGTAGTTGATCTGCTCCTTCTGGATGAAGCCGCTCTGGAGCAGTCGCTGGATCGATCGGTACGCGGTCGAGCGCTCGCGGTCAACCTGGTCGGCGACCTCGTCGATTGTCAGCGCCTCCTCGCTTTCGACCATTACGCGAAAGCAGTCCTTGTCGAGTTGCTTGAGCCCGTGGATACACTCCAGCAGCCCCTCGCACTCCATGTCCTGCTGTAGTTGCTCTGCCATTGAGTCAGCCATTTAACTATCACGTGGTAGGGACCGCGACGATATAAGGATTGTGCGAATATTGTACAATCTCGGTGAGCCGATATCTGAATGGGGTGAGTGGCGTCTACGGCGTTAGTTCGTGGACGTCGTGGACGCGTTCGACTGCGCTCGCATCGTCATGATCGTGCTGACGATCACGGCCCCGCTGACCATGAACGCCGAGAGCAGGATCAGTGCAAAACTGACCGTATTCAGTACGTCCATTCCGAGGTAGTCGCCCGCCTGACGGAACGCGACGGCGATCGAACCACCGACCAGCATCAGTCCGAAGTAGATCTTGATGTCGTCTTCGTTGACGATGCCGGTCGCGGCCGAGCCGATCCGGGCGCCGAGCGCGCTCCCCGCAAGTAGCGGTGCGACGATCGAGAGATCGACGCCGCCGTTGAGTCCATAGGTGAACGCGCCGAACCCGCCCGAGAAGACGATCTCGAAGAGGTCGGTCCCGACCGCGACGGGAACCGGGACGCCGATGAGGTAGACCATCGCGGGCATCTTGATGAAACCGCCACCGACACCCAGGAAACCCGACAGCAGACCCGTGGCGAACGCGACGACCAGAATCAACCAGAGCGAGACCTGGATCCCGCCGGCAACTGTCATCATCGGCGGGATACGGTAAGACTGAATCCGCTTCGCGAGGGGCGGAATCGCGTCCGGATCGATCTCCCCGTCGGACTCGTGGTGGCTGCTACTCGAATCGTCTCCGCCGTCGTTTACGAGCGCATTTCGGGTGACGAATAGCCCGACCGCACCCAACAGGACGACGTACGTGACGCCGATGGCACCGCTGGCGAGTCCCAATTCCTCGAGATAGTACACTATCCGACTCCCTACCTCGATACCGCTCGTCGTCCCGACGATCATCAGTCCGCCAAGTTTGTAGTCGACCTGGCCGAGGTCGCGGTGTTTCAGCGTCGCGATCATGGCCGTCCCGAAGACGAAGGCCATGCCGCTCCCAACGGCGACTCTGGCGGGATACCCCATTACGAGTAACGCCGGTGTGACGAGGAACGAACCGCCCATGCCAAAGAAGCCGAATAGGACGCCGACCATGAAACCGAAGCTTATGAACAGTGCGAGCGTCATCAGGGCGATTCCGAATAGCTCCATCTATGCCCGTGTGATTTTCTCGACGATCGGCGCTGCGACTCGCTCGAGCGCGCCGTACCCGACGTAGAGGACGAACGCCTCGAGGAGGACGGCGCCAACGAGGGCGCCTGCCTGTACTGCTGACGAATACGCTGCGAGATCGATCATCGATATCGACCTCTGCCGGTTCGGTGGGTCTGGATCATGCGTTCAGTATCGACTACCCGGAGAGTGGATATAACGCTTTTGGGGCTACTACACAATATTACTGCAGCCTATGTAACGGCTATCCTACGAAAATATCGAGATAACTTATTCAAATATACGAGACTCGCGATAACCGGTCGTCAAAGCTCACGCGCGGACGCCCCCGCTACTGTAATGGAGTGATCGTTCCCCGCTCGAACGTGTACGGGACTGAAACGGAGGCTGTCCGAGCGGCGTCCAATCGCTGTCGGATCGTCAGTCGTTCGCTACTCGACCGCTGTTTGATCAGCCGCCGCCGAACGGGCTATATTGATACCCAAAAACAATATTATCACGTCACTCCTACGAGGAGTATGAGAGCGATCTGTGCGACCGACCTCTCCGCCGCGAGCGAGGCGACGATCGAGAGCGAGACCTGCCTCGAGTGTCTGGACCGAATCGGCGTCGACGAGATCCACCTCGTGACCGTGGTCCCGTCGAACGTCCACGCGGGCATGCCCGGGATAGACTTCGAGGACCGACGCGAGCGAGCGCTTTCGCGCTACCGACACGTTATCGAAGACGCCGGCTTCGACGTCGACGCGCACGTCGTCCGGGGCACGCCGCACCGACGCATCAACGGCGTCGCGGAGGCGATCGGTGCCAGTCTGACGGTCGTCGGCTCGCGCGGGACGAGTCCGCTTGAGAACCGCGTTATCGGATCGACTGCACGCAATCTCGCGCGGACGACGATCGTCCCACTGCTGGTCAACCGGATCGAACGCGAGGCGGACGAGCCAGCCGTCGTCCGCGAACACCTGTTTCGGCGGATGCTGTTCGCGACGGACTTCTCGGAGAACGCCGAGCGGGCGTTCGAGGCGTTTTCGTACCTCCGTCACGCAACGCAAGAGGCGACGCTAGTCCACGTTGAAACGCCGAAGGATCCGGCGCTTCCAGAGGGCGCCGACCCCGAAGCGCGACTGGCGGAGTTGGAGACCAAACTCGAGGACTGGGAGATCGAGACGCGAACGGCGATCCGTCAAGGTGATCCGGCGGACGAGATTCTCGCTGCGGAAGTCGAGTACGAACCGACGACGATTCTCGTCGGCTCGCGCGGTCACAGCAGGCTCCGTAGACTCTTGCTCGGGAGTGTCTCCGAAGATATCGTCGCACAGGCGGACGGCAACGTTATGCTCGTTCCGCCAGATAGAACGGCGTAACACGAGGGCGAACCGTGCTCACTCGAGCGTGAACCGGTTCACCGGTCGTGAGAGATGGAGTCGACGCGTTCGTCGGCAAACCAGTGTGCGATCGCGCTCTCCGCGCGATGCAGGATATCGCAACAGATCGACTTGGTCACGCCGAACGCCGATGCGACGTCCGTCAGCGTCGCCTCGCGGAGAACGTCGTAGTACCCCGCCTCGAGAGCGGTGCGGAAGACCTCGAGCTGCCGATCCGTCAACAGATTCTCTGCGTCGCTCGCAGCGACGGATTCGATGTCTCGACCTGCAGGAGTGCGGTCTCGTCGTGCTTCCAGAGCAACTCGAGGAACTGAGAAACACCTACGCACGCAGTAACCTCACCGACGAGGAGTTCGAAGAGCGCCGCGAACGCTTGCGACGGGAGAAGTAGTACACGGTGGATGCATTCCGAGCGGGACGCCGCCACTTCTGTCCGGCAGTACCCTCTCTCGATGGATCGAAGCACGTTCGTCCAGCCGGTCCCGGACGTGCTTTTCGCTGATCCCGCAATGGGGTACACGCCCTCAGACGGCGGATTCGAGGACCGTCCCTTCGAGTTCGTCGGAATGGAACCGACCGGAGCGATGAGCGCGACCGCGACTGACATGGCACGGTTCGTCCGGGTACACCTTCACGGCGGAGCCGTCGATACTGAACGGATCCTCGAGTCGGAAACGGTCACGGAGATGCACCGTCGGCAATTCACCAACGACAAACGGGATGGGAGAAGGTGCGAGACGCGGCGAAGCGGTCTTGGGTCACCGCAGCAGCCACGAGGGCAGTCGATACGGTACTGCACTACCCGATCAAACGGTCGGTGTCAACGCCATATCATGATTTATCACTGGACTCGAGGACGCTCTGTTCCCAGTCTTCTCAGCCCGAACGATGTGAGAGTCGGCCGACGATCCGCGACGAGACTAGTGCGAGTTCAAACTGGCCATATGATATTGTAGTTAATTCACAAAACCGTTATTGCTGTGGAAACCGTACCGTCGATCGATGAGCGACTCCGCAAACGACGAACGCCAACGGATCCGCGACCAGAAGAAGCGAGAGCTGCAGGAACGTCTCGAGAACGGCGGGAGCCTCGACGCGGCCGACGGGGGGAGCACCGTACCCGACGAGCCAATCGCAATCACGGATCAGGGTCACCTCGACGAGGTCGTCGGAGAGCATGACGTCGTCCTCGTGGACTGTTACGCCGACTGGTGTGGCCCCTGTCAGATGATGGAGCCGACGATCGAGGCCCTCGCCGCGGAGACCGACGTCGCGGTCGCGAAGGTCGACGTCGACGCTCACCAGCAGATCGCCCAGCAACTGGGCGCTCGCGGCGTCCCGACGCTGGTCCTCTACGCCGACAGCCAGCCGGTCGAGCGGATGGTCGGCGTCCAGGACCGCGGAACGCTGGAGAGGCTAATCGAGCAACATGCGTAGTGACGCACCTGCCGAGGCCACGGCAGTCGATAATGATTATCTGAACAGCGCCCTGGTCCGACCTAAATACGGGGACCGGCGACACGACCACGACACACTGACCTTCAGCTATGACCACCGATTGGCGGCGAGCGATCGAGACGCAACGGGAAGAGAAAGACCGTTACTTCGGCGGCGACCCGCACTCGCCGATTCCGTCTGACGAGCGCGAGTCGTTCGACGGCCTCGAGTATTACCCGATCGACGAGGCCTACCGGTTCGAACTGCCGCTGCACGAGTACAACGACCCTGAACCGGTCACCGTCGGGACGAGCACCGACGGCGAGCGAAAGTACCTGCGGTGGGGCGAGTTCCGATTCACCGTCGACGGCAAAGACATCACACTTCAGGCCTACAAGGCGGATCCGGACGACGATCGGCTCTGGGTCCCGTTCCGAGACGCGACCAGCGGCGACAAGACCTATGGCGCCGGTCGGTACCTCGACCTCGAAGGCGACGGCCATCGAACGAACGATGGTAACTGGATCCTCGACTTCAACGAGGCGTACAATCCGACGTGCGCGTACTCGGATCGGTACGAGTGTCCGCTCCCGCCGACGGAAAACTGGCTCGAGATCCCGATCGAGGCCGGCGAACAGGCGTACCACTAACGATGGTTCTGCACTAATTCAGTGCCCTCGACGGAATCTCGCCGTTTTCGAACGACGTAGACGCTATCGAACCACCGTGACCGGCGTCGACCGTGAGAATATCATGGGTTATATTATCTACTGAAACTATTACTCACAAGAGTACCCAATGACGACCACCAAAGACAGAATCCGCACGACGCACATCGGGAGTCTCCCCCGCCCGCCGGCGCTGCTCGAACTCCTCGAGGCGCGTCAGAACGACGAACCGGTCGACGAGGACGAGTGGACCGAAACTGTCGCGGAGGCCACGCGGGCCGTCGTCGAGCGACAGGCCGAGGTCGGGCTCGACGTCGTCAACAACGGCGAGCAGTCGCGGGTCTCATTTAACTGGTACGTTGCGGACCGATTGAGCGGGATCGACGGGAAGCGCGAACAGGAGCTCTGGGCGGATCTCCAGGAGTTCCCCGAGTACGCCGAGGAGACGTTCAAGACCGACGTCATTGACCTCTCGATGCAGCCCGTCGTCGACGGTCCCATTGAGTACACCGGCCACGGGGAAGCCGAGGACGAACTTGAGGAGTTCCGAGACGCGCTCAAGACCGTCGACATCGATTTCGAAGGGACGTTCGTGACCTCGGCGTCGCCGAGCATCGTCGCAACCACTCACGTCAACGAGTACTACGACACTTACAAGGAGTTCCTCTTTGCCGTCGCGGACGCGATGCAAGCGGAGTACGAATTGGTCGCCGAGACTGGAATGACCCTCCAGATCGACGCGCCCGAACTCCTCACCATCGGCCAGACGGCGGTCTACGCGGACGAACCGCTCGAGGAGATCAGAGCAGCCACGCGTCTCCACGTCGAGGCGCTCAACGAGGCCCTCGAGAACATCCCCGCTGAGCAGGTCCGCCTCCACACCTGCTGGGGGAGCTACGAGGGCCCCCACCACCTCGACGCGGACCTCGTTGACCTCCTGCCGGAGATCTACGAGGCTGATATCACTGGACTGAGCGTCGAACAGGCTAACCCCCGCCACCAGCACGAGTACCGCGCGTTCGCCGAGCAGCCGCTTCCCGACGGCTGGACGTTGATGCCCGGCGTCATCGACGTGAAGACGAACATCATCGACCACCCGGAGACGATCGCGGACCGCCTTGAGCGCGTCGCGGACGCGGTCGACGACTCGACGCCGATCGTCGCCGCGCCCGACTGCGGGTTCGGCACGCAGGCCGGCCTCGGGATGGTCGACCCCGAGATCGCGTGGGCCAAACTCGAGGCGCTCGTCGAGGGCGCCGAGATCGCGACCGAGCGCATCTACTGACCGACCACCGGCGATACCGTCGCAGCGCGGGACTCGCGAGACCGTTACGGACAGTCGCGCTCGCCGAACGAGCAAGCGAACGATCCCTGGTCGGCGACCCGCGTCTCGCCTGACGGGAGTGCGACAAGCATCGCTCGTCCACCGTAGCCGTGGATCTCGTCGTAACCGTGGACAATGACACACGAGATGTCGTCAGGCACTTTAACGCACTCGGAACGAGTGAACGGCTGTTCGGAGTGGGGGGTGTCAGGTCGCGCCAACCGAAGAGCGTCCCGTTGAGGCGCTCG
This sequence comes from Halostagnicola kamekurae, assembly GCF_900116205.1. NCBI lineage: Archaea > Methanobacteriati > Methanobacteriota > Halobacteria > Halobacteriales > Natrialbaceae > Halostagnicola > Halostagnicola kamekurae. Next base: position 24,627 of record NZ_FOZS01000010.1, read on the forward strand.
ACCTGCCACCAGTTCGTGTAGCCGTCCTCGCCGTCGTCGTGGTGAAGCGCCACGTCGAACGCGTACGCGTCTCCGTCGTTAACGCTCACCTCGACGACGTTCGCCTCACGGAGGGGGAGGTCGTCGCCGTCGATCACGTCTCCGCCATCGTTCTTGTCGGTCCTGTTGACGTCGCTCGAGTCAATGTCCAAACTGAGGTCGCTACAGCCGGCCAACGCGGCGATCGCGAGCGTTCCCGCCGTACGCTCGAGTAGTCGCCGTCGGGACGGATCGGGTCCGGTCAGCTGCCACAACTAGATCGTCTCGTCGGGATCGTGTTCCTCCACCATGCGCGCTGCTTCGTCGGCATACCGGTCACGAACGTCTGGATCCTCGACGGTCGCGAGGTCATCGGGAGAGACATCCTTCGCGGCAGTGACCGTGTCCAGGTCGACCGCCTGTACTGCGAGTTCCTTTCGGAAGGTTCGTGTTCCGTCGGGAGTCGCATAGGTGAGGATGATGAGGTCTCGATTGTCGTAATCGCGCTCGACCAGCCACACGCGAATGTCGGCCGACTCCGATGGCATGAGAACCCAAACGGGAAGCGTAAGGGTAGTCGTTGGGGTTGAGAGTTTAGTGGCTTGAGAACCTCATCGGTATCCACGCCTTCGGCTCGAGAATGTCACCACCGACGCTCGTCTACGACGACGATTGCGGGGTCTGTACTCGTGCAGCACGGTTTGTGGACCGCCGCGCGGCGATCGACATCGTCGGCTTTTCGGAACTCACGGACGACCTGCAAGCGCGTTTGCCGCTCGACTACGAGGCGTGTGCGCATCTGGTTACCGACGAGACGACCTACTCCTGTGGGGCAGCGATGGAACGCGCCTACGAACGGACCGGCCTTCTGCCATCGCAGTTTTTTCCGCTGTTTCGTCGCATTCCTGGATATGCACCCGTCCGCGAGTTCGTCTATCGCGTCGTCGCGTCGAACCGGCCGTCGATCGGCCGATTGCTACCGTAGCTTCTCGAAAGCGTATAGGCAACCCGCTATTCCGACCGAGATTCGATCGAAAACAGACGGTAATCGAAGAAGGGCCGAACGCGTCCTGCAGCTTCAGAGGTCCAGAAGAAGCATCGACCCGTAGCCGAGACCGAACGCGAGTATGAACGATCCGACCCAGGCGGCAACGGTGAGTCCCAGCTTTCGCGGACTGACGCCGGCTCCGCCGGCGACCGCGGCCCCGCTGCCGACGATCGCACTCACGATGATCTCGTTGAACGAGACCGGGACTCCCAGCAGAACCGCGCTCTGTGCGATGAGAAACGAAGGGACGAGCGTCGCGATCGAGCGACGCGGCCCCAGCGACGCGTACTCCTGGGAGATCGACTTGATCATTCGCGGGGCGCCCGTCCACGAGCCGACGAGGATTCCGACGCCGCCGCCGAGCAGGACTGCGATCGGCGATACCGTCGGCAGCTCCTCGAGCAGCGGGAACAGCGGTCCGACGGCGAGTCCCACTTGACTCGCGCCCGCCGAGAACGCCACGAGCGCACCCAGCGAGAGCAGGAACCGGCGCAGACCGCCGGCCTCGTCGCGACCGACGTCCCAGCGGACGACGGCCGCAGCGACAGCTCCGAAACCTAGCGAGACTGCGACTGTGGCGGCGGTACCGTCGAACGGAATCACAGTGGCGCCGCCGGTAGCGAGCGTCCCGCCGACCGACGCGAGGAACGCGAACTCGAGGTTCGCGACGACCGCGCCGACGATTCCGGCGAGGAGCGGAACGCTGACGTCCTCGGGAACGTCCGGTCGCGGAAGAACACTCGCAATACCGTATGCGATGCCCCCGCCGACGAACGGCGTGAGGACCCAGACCGCGCCAATTTCGGCGTACTTCCCCCAGGCTGGATCGCCGCCGAGCGCGAGGCCGACGCCGACGACCGACCCGGTCACGGTGAACGCAGTCGCGATCGGATATCCCGTGTAGATCCCGATCGCCATCAGCCCGGCGCCGATCAGTAGGACGACGATGACGCCGCTGACAGGGAGGCTGATTCCGTCGACGAGGCCGCTGCCGACGGCTTCGGAGACACTTCCGCCCTGTGTCACCGCGCCAGCGAAGCCGAGAATTCCGACGAAAAACGCCGCACGCATGGTGGGAATAGCGTTCGCACCGACGGCTGGGGCGAACGGGGTCGCGCCGCTCGAGCCGGCGCCGATGACCCACGCCATGAAGAGGCTCGCGATCGCGGCCGCTGCGAACAGGAGTATCATTGTGGGTTCCATCAGTGTACGAAAATCCTCCGTTTCAGTTCTCGAAACACGAAATTCGAACGGTGTTAGTCGGCGCTCACTGAGCCGGAGTCAGCGGCGGCACGCTTGCTGCGCCAGACCCCCTGCAGGTAGGCGCCGGCGAACATGCCGACGAGCGCCCACAGGATGGTGACGTTGCCGATCCCAAGGCTGGCGTAGGCCGCGCCGGGACAGATCCCCGACAGTCCCCAGCCAACACCGAAGATCGCGCCGCCGATCAGGACGTTTCGATCGAACGATTTTAGCCGACGACGGTACACGTCGCCCGTCAGCGGTGCGCTGTCGCGAATCCGGGGCATGATCGCGAAGGCGATCCCGGAGACAATCGCGGCACCAAACATGACGAACGGCAGGCCGAAGTCCTCGAACTGGAGGAAGTCCAGCACGACTTCCGGCCGGGCCATGTGGCTGTACGCCAGTCCGAAGCCGAAGATCAGGCCGCCGACAAGGATCAGCGGCATGAACAGCGGATGGCGATTTCTGCTCATCTTACGGACTCACCCCCATCGCCTGGACGATCTGGGCGGTCACGATCGCGACCGTCAGGAACGTGATCACGCCGACGATCGACGTTTTCGAGGCCGAGCCGACGCCGCATACCCCGTGGCCCGACGTGCAACCCTTCCCGACGCGCGTCCCGATCCCGACGAGGACGCCACCGAGCAGCAACCGCCAAGGCTGGACGTCGGTTGTCCACGTCCCGCCCTGCCAGAAGACGGCGTAGACCGCCGCTCCCAGAATAATTCCGAGCGTGAAGACGACGCGCCAGTTCCGGGAGCCGCGGTACTGCTTGAACCGTGACTGATCCGAAACGTACGACAGCGTCGACTCGAGGAACGTACTCGCGCCTGCGGCGATCCCCGTCCCGAGATAGATGACGACTGCGCCGAGGCCGACGAGTAGTCCACCGATAGCGTACCGGGAGATGCCGTTGGGAAACGGCTCGGCGGGCACTATCTGACCCGGAGCGGCGAGTTCGGCGAGCATTGCGATCTCGATCACGGTTATCAGTCACCCGCCAGCGACTCTTGGCTGGCCGCGCAGTTGTTCGGGCCGAGCTCGAGTTCGAATGCTTCCTTGTCGTCGGCCTCCTGCTGCCCGAGATTCGTGGGAATGATGTCCTCGTAGTTGGCCGGACGGGGCGGCATATCCGAGAGAATCAGCTCGACGAACGCATCCTCGTCCATCGTCAGAGCGTCCATCTCCGACTCGATCTGGCCGATCGGTACCGTATAGGTGCCATCGTCGGCGGGATCGGCGGAGTCACTGAAGTGAGCCCCGCCGACGAGCGTGTCGTTAGGCAGAGTCAGCACGCGCTCCTGCAGCGACTCGTAGAGCTGGCGTGCGGCGTCTTCTGCGCCCTCGTCGCCCTCCTCTAAGTCGGGGCGGGCAACACTCTCGACGAACAGGCCGTCGCCAGTCGCAAGCAGCGAGTCCTCGATCAGGTACGAGGTCATCCCGGAGGTATGTCCGGGCGTGTAGACGGTTTCGATCGTGGCAGCACCGACTTCGAACTCGTCGCCGTCTGCTGCGAGAGTCATCTCGTCGGCGTAGGTGATACCACGGTCGACCGCCGCCTTGGGGATGACGCCCTCGACGCCCTCATCGGCGAGGTCGCGGATCCCCGAGATGTGATCCGCGTGGATGTGCGTGTCGATTGCGTACTTCAGGTCGACGCCCAGTTCGTTCACATCTTGGAAATAGCGGTCGGTGAATGCACGCAGTGGGTCAATCAAGGCCGCCTCGTCACCGTCAACGATGAGGTAGCCGAGACAGCCGCTCGAGGGACGCTGGTACTGGTAGAGCGTCCCCGCCCCGTCGTAGCGCTCGACCTCGACGCGCTCGTAGATGCGCGCCCAGCCGTTCATCCCATCCTCAAGGTGGTCGACGTCGTAGCCGCGCTCTCTCAACTGTGCGGCGACGTACTCGCTCGAACCACCCTTCGCACAGAGAACCGTAACTTCGCGGTCATCGGGAATCTGTGCAAGGACATCATCATCAATTTCGTCGTCCAGGAACTCGAAGTACGGGATGTTGGTCGATTCAACGGTCTCTCCGTCGATCTTCCATTCGTTGTACTCCGATTCCATGCGGGTATCGAGGAGCGTGACGTCCTCACCCGCGTCGATTCGTCCCTTCAATTCGTCTGGACTGACCGATTCGATCTCGACGTCCGGCATTGGAAGATCCATATCGTCCATGTTGTACAGTTCCCAGTATCGGCTACTGGCACTTAAGGGTTTGTGTAGTATTTCCTCTTATACACAATATAGGCCAGTCAAACACAGCCCACTATTTCTATATGCGCGTATGTGGACGATAGCTAACTAATATTTCATCCTTCCCAGGACAGGGGTGTTCGTGTATTGTGCAATAATCGGAGGTCTTATATGGGAGCACCCAATATTGTATGATAGCTCCAATACGGGGCCAGAACGAAACTATGAGTTCGGAATACCAGACCACGGAGACGCTAGACGTGAAAGGACAGTCGTGCCCGATGCCCATCGTGAAGACCAAGCAATCGATTGACGATCTCGAGGCCGGCGACGTCCTCGAGGTCGTCGCGACTGACTCGGGCAGCATGAGCGACATTCAGGGGTGGGCCGACGGCACCGACGGCGTCGAACTCCTCGAGCAGGTCGAGGAGAACGATTTGTACACTCACTACGTGAAGAAAACGGAATAATGAGCACGGATAACCCAACGACGGCAGTCGACGACGCCGATACGGACGTCGACGCCGCCGAGTTACAGGCGCTGCGCGAGCGCGTCGAGAAATTAGAAGAATCGATGGCAGCGGTGGACACTGGCGACGATCAGAAGAAGATGACCATCGTCGCGACACAGGGGAGCTTCGACATGGCGTATCCACCGTTAATCCTCGCGAGCACTGCGGCCGCCTTCGGCTGGGAGGTTGTCGTCTTCCACACATTTTGGGGCCTCGATATCCTCCACGAGGAGAAGTCGAAGGACCTCAAGTTGAGCGCCGTCGGCAACCCGAACATGCCAGTACCCAATGCCGTCGCTGCGCTGCCCGGCATGGACACGATGGCTACGAAGATGATGCAGAAGAAAATCGACGAGAACGGGACTGCCACCATCGAGGAACTGATTGACCTCTCGCTCGAGAGCGGCGTCGACCTGCAGGCCTGTCAGATGACGATCGAACTGATGGACTACGACGAGGACGACTTCTACGACGGCGTCACCACCGGCGTCGGCGCGGCCACCGCGTTGCAACACATGGCCGAATCCGACATTCAGCTCCTTGTCTAATCCATGAGCGCCACCGAGTCAACGCGCTCAAAGCCGAGCCTACGCGTCCTCAAAGCGATTTCCGACGCGAAAGATGTCTCCCCCGACTGCCCTCAAGCCACCGTTCAACGACGTTATGGATCCTGCTGCGCTGGACCGGTTGTTTGAACCGACCACTAGTGACGACTCGGTCCGAGGCGGACACATTCCGTTCTGGTACCAAGGGTATGACGTAACAATCTCTTCAGATGATACCATCAAACTATCGTAAGAAGAGTATGGTATTCGCTTTTACGACCTTCGCTATTGGCATTTTCATGCACCACTACACCCTGCGGTTGAATCATACGACGAAGAAGGTCTATAATCGATTAATTACTGAGCGATTTGTACTCATACTTGCTGTTAGTTTCCCTCTATTGAAATTCTTTTCTTCAGACATTCTTTAGACCGTAACCATGCTCACTACACGTGCGAACTGAACAAGTACCATTCTTGGTTCTATGAAGATAATTTTTCTTTGACATAGATATTTACGTCTGATCGTGATTCAACAGCATATGGAACCCAGAATCGAACGCCGGTGCCATATTTTGATTGGCAGTTCGATGATTCTACTGACGATCGGAATTGGGTACTGCGTCATCGTCGGAACGTGCCTGGCCGACTTTCTGGTAGTGATCGCAGGACTCTTTCTTGGATGGGTGGGGTTATTCTACTGCGTTGGGAACTCTTCTATTTGGGGATAGCCTCCCTAATGTCATTCCTATACTATGTTAGCTATAGGTCACTGTACGCCCTGTACTTGTCGCAGAGGTTAACAAACCGCTAATCTTCTACGAATTGTAACAGTGCCTGAAATCCCACAGCGTAGCCGTTACACAATCAATTCGTCTAACGCATCACGGTGAGTCCGCACTGTTGTTGCTGAGACATCCGCAGCCTCCGCGACAGTCGACTGGGTGAGATACCACCCGTCTTCCCGCCCTGCTTTGTACAGACAGGCAGCAGCGAATCCCGACGGTCGAACTCCTATCGTTAAGCCCGCTGATTTCGCCCACTCCGCCAACTCTGTAGCTCGGTGGCGAATCCGATCCGGAACCTCGAGTTCCGAGGCAAGTCGGGGCACGAACTCGCGTGGTGCAACAGGCGCGGCTGGCAACCCAAGATTTGCGTTCATCGTCTTGTACGCGTTCCGAACTCGAGAGTGCTCAACACGTGCAAGTTCCGTAACGTCCTCGAGCGTTCTTGAGAGGCCGTTGCATCGACAGGCACCGTAGACGCTGGCTGCGGCCATCGCTTCAATTGACCGGCCCGGAAGTAGGTCTTCGTTCTGGGCACTGCGGAAGAGCTGACACGCCTGGTCACGAATCGATTCAGATAACTCGAGCACGCCTGCAATCCGACGGACTTCACCGAGCCCCTGTGCGAGGTTGCGCTCGGCTTTCGACCGAAACCGCCCTCGAGAGTGCTCCCGTCGGAGCCGCCCCAACTGTCGTCGCTTCCGTCCAGCAAGCATGTTCCCGTTTGCATCGGTTCCACGCCCGATCTCGGTGGAGAGCCCTCGGTCATGCCGGGCGGCTGTCAGCGTGGCACCTGTTCGCTTCCGTTCGTCTCGATCGCAGGCTCGCCACTCGGGCCCGTGGTCTGTTCGTTGTTCGTCGACGATGAGGCCACACTTCTTACAGATAGTTTCGACCGTATTGGTGGTAACCCGGCCACCACATTCGGGACAGCGGTTCGAATTCGATTCATCTTGGACGTTTTCGCCAACCGTCGTCGTGTAGATGTCTCTCGTTGCCATGAATTTCTCGAGGGACGTCGTGGATCGCACTTCTCAGAACGCCCCTCACCCGAAAGGGGCCAATAAACTCACAGCAAGGCAGGTGACAGGATGGTTTCGTGCGGTGGTGAACGCCTCGAGGGTGCTTAGTCGCACTGAGACGTGACTCACTGCGGAAGACGTCAAGAGTATACTGTATCGACTAAGAGGAGATCTGGGCTCTGTTGCAATTCTCAGCGGCAAACTGGGGAAGAAATCCTAACTCGTTCTCGAATGCTCTAGAGAGTATGATGGCGTCACTCTGATCAGCATGATACGGATTGTATTAGCGATCCTCATCGTCAACCGACCTTGTAAGAGTAGAGTTGGTTTTCTCTACAGAGAAACAAGGTGAGTGCCTCAGGGCTTGACCCCGAGGGGGTTCGCGGCGTAGCACCTCTTAGGTCGTCTATCGGCAGTTACCGGTCGCGTAATCGATCTCGAGCGGCTGCAAACCGAACGGGATCAGTGTCACCAGCAGCAGCCATGTCGTTTGCCGACTGGAGTTGGGAGTCAATAAGGCGATTCTGCTGGCGTGACCAGTCACTATCGTCGTGGGTCCGAACGTACTCGGCCCACCGTTTGATCATTGCGCGCCGTTGCTCCGTGTTCTGGCGTTGATCGTCCTCAAACTCCTGTGAGTTCAGCATAGTAGTCCTCAACACCAAGCTCTTTGACGTATGCTTCGAGCTGCTCCGTGTTAAATCGTTCCTCGAACGTCAGATACAGGTGGAGAGCATCTTCGAAGTCTTTCCCACTACGGCTGTCTGCTGCTTTCGCGAGTCGGAGTTTGTACGCAATCTGCAGTTCGAGCGAACTGATCTCGATCTGCCCCTCATCGAATGTGACGGTGAGTGGGTTCGAAAGCGCCTCACGTTCGACATCGTTTGAGACGAACCACGTCTCGAAGTTCGGATACATCTCACCATCCTCTGCAATCCGAATGCGGCTCCCGTCGCTCAACATTGAATACATCTCATCAAGTGGCATTGCCATTCCCCAGTAGCCCCGATCCTTGAGTTCGGTAACCAACTGCTTGGTTTCCGTTTCGGACAGCGACTCCAGAATTACATCGATGTCTTCTGTTGACCGAGATCGACCAGTGAGGATTGCGACATACCCACTGACAATGACGTAATTAACATCGCAAGCGTTGAGGATCTGTGTAAATGCTAATACGTCTTTGTCGAGTTCTGAAAGCTCACGTGATACCGTGAGTCCATTTTCACTGAGTTCCATCAGTTTCCTCCATGGAATACGAATAAACAGGCCGGTGCCTCAGTTGCATACGTTCTTTATTTGGTGCCAACATTCTTTGAACCCTTTTTCGGTATCTTGACTTACGTTCTCTCTGGTTTTACTTGTGTACCATAGCTCGGAGTGCCTGAGGCTTATTTCTGTGCCCAATGGTGAGATAGAGGCTTTTCACATAACGAGACGCTTTTTGTACGGTGGCGAAAGCCCGGTTGTGAACGGAGTGAACAACCCGGAACGTGGAGGTGGGTGGGGCGGTGGGAAGTGGGTAATCGGGCACTACAGCCGAACACACTGCCACCAAGTCGTGAGTCCTCGCGAGACCTTGCGAGCGACGCTACGACTCTCCGTGTATCGACACGTCCCGCAGCGACCCTGTCCACTCGCACACTGCACACGTCCGTTCGTCTCGAGCGTCGCTGTCGGTGCTGACGAGTGTCGTCACACCGCAGTCAGGACACCGTTCGGAACACCGCTTCGACCAGGTGCACGCATCACATGTGAGCCCTGCAGTGATGTCGTACCTTCCTCCATGGTCGAGCAGCGGTTCGTACCGGAGTTCGTCCGCCCCACACTCGGGACAGCTATCTGTGTCTGATACGACCTCGGTTACTGAGAGTGCAACTTGTACTGGCATATCAACTACCTCGCTCCGCCCCTTCGGGCGTGCGACAAACCCACCGAGCGACTCGAGTGTCTCTCGAGAAGCCAGCCGCTCGAGGGATTGTAGTCCACGGTCGTGGCTGCGCGCGCAGCGCAGCGAGCACGGAGCGGAGGGTGGGGTGGCGGGGTCTGGGTCGGTCTGGCCCACAGCAAAAAAGGGGGCACTTCCCCAGTTATTCGTCCCACCACCGGCCGCGTTCCGGGAACTCGATGCGCGACCAGCCGGTCAACGCGAGCGAGCATCGCCCCTGATACCAACTCTTGGCTGCCGCCCGGAACCTGACCGTCTGTCCCTCGCGAACCATCGTCTGATTCGACCGCTGCCAGATCGTGAACTTCGTTCGTCCGCTTTTGTCCCCGAGGAGCCCGACTTGCTGGATGTTCGAAGAGGAGGGCGTCCAGAGCTCGATGACTTCACCTTCGACCGTCACCTCGCCGACCGGGACCTCCGCGATATCTGCGATCGGGACGATCGTCCCTGACTCGGCCTTGACCTCCTCGAGCGTCTCGAGGACCGCCGTTGTCACTTCCGTCTCATCCTCTACTTTCTCGGCCAACCGCTTCGCGATGACTGCCCGCGACCAGCCGCCATCGATGCGCTCGCTGATCCGCATCGCCTGTCTGTTGACTGCTGCAAGATCGTTCTGGGAGAGCCGCGCTCGAGGATCGACGATGTCGGGTTCGTCGCAACTACACTGCTCGACGACGACTTCTCGCGTCCGCCTCGCCCGGTCGTCCTGCCCACCGAGTTCGGCTTGGGCACTGATCAGTTCGAGTTCCGCCTCTCGAGCACGAATCCGCTCTTCGTGCTCGAGACTGACACCGTGCATCCGCCCATCGCACGTATTTGCGATGCCGTCCGGGTGATTCGCGTCCACCTTCGCCTGGATCTCCATCTCGACCGTCGCCTGGAACGCCGGCGTATCGTCGACGACTTCGACGCCGTCCTCGTCGACCACCGTGTCGTCTGTTTTCTCGAACGCCTGTTCATCGACCGAAACTACATTACTGGTAACGTTGTTACTAGACATTGGAATCTACCTGGATTCCGAAGGCGCTCACGCGCTGGCTACCGCGATCTTACCTATCGCGGTTTTCCACGACGACCGACAGAACCATCTGCGCGCTCTCGCTCGCGCCTTCGCTCGCGCCCCACTGGGCGCGAGCGCGAGCGCGCCTACGGCTACCAGGCAGCCAGCACCGCGCGCAGACCCGCCCAAAGCGACCGTCCAGCTTTAAGCCGTTTCTCGCGTCCGGCCCGAATGCGGACTCGTGTCCAGTGTGGGTGTCGGCGAGCACGCGCGCCGCAGCGAGTCGCGCGAGCGCAGACGGCACCCAGCTGGAACGCGAAAGGCGCGAGGGGCGCAACCGAAAACGCGCTTAATGCTGGCGCCGAGACCAGACGCCCGGAACGGTGACCGAGCGGTGCGGATCGGTCACCGCAGGCCCGGACTGGTCGGTCGCGAGTGTCGAGTGGGCGGCACGCTGCGAGCGGGGCGTGCCGTTCACAAACACTGGCCCCGCAGCGCCACGCCGCTCTGTGGCGTGGCGACCGGGGCCGGTGACCGAGAACAAATCGTCACCCGTGATTCCAACGGGAGGCGATCCACGCCAACTAACCCCGTTCGAGTTTGTGGAATTTCGGCACACCGCTTCGAGATAGTTACCCGTTGGTCTTGATTTAGACGCGCATCAGAGAAGGCTAGAGAGGTAGGCGGACGCGCACGACTGAGATCCGCCTTCAGTGGCCGGCCGAATTAGCTACTCGGCGCTCGAGGTGAGTGACTCGACGTACTGATTTTCCCACTCGCGTCGCGCTTCGAGTTCGCGCTGACCGCGAGCCGTGATCGTGTAATAGTTCGTCCGCTTGTCGAGTTTGCCTTTCTCGACGAGGCCCTTGTCGACGACTTCGTCGAGGTTGGGATACAACCGACCATGATGGATCTCGGTCTCGTAGTACTCTTCGAGTTCGTCCTTGATCGCCAGCCCGTGGGGCTCGTCTTGGCCGGCGATCGTATACATGACGTCACGCTGGAACGCAGTCAAATCGTACATATCGGAATTATTTCCTATCTGCTGATAAGGTTTCCGAGACGTAGTGGGAGAATACAAACTGAGCGCCACTGGAACAGCCATGATCACATACTGGCCCTCTCGTCTTTTGCACGTAGGGTCTCCCCAGTATGGTAGCAGTCGATGCTAGTTATTCATCAAGAGCTCCGATAGACTCGAGATAGCCACGGATTTCGATAACAAACTGTCGGTACCGCTCGAGATCTTGGAGTGCGTTGTACACCACATCGTGTTCGATGATCTCACCATAGGTATGCGCGAGGACATTACGAAATCGAGTACCCTGTGCCATTGCGTCAGCCGTTGAAGCAGACAGTATCTCGAGTTCCTCGAGTGCTTGCATCGATTCGGGATTGCTCACTGGCGGGGTTCCGCGCTCGTGTTTGACCAGTTCTTCACCGATGTCGATGGCTGCCTCGGTCATTTTCACGAACCGACGCTCAACGATGTCTTGCGTGTCTGAATCAGCATGATACGCCTCACGGCTCAGCGACTGCTTCCGAGCGAGGACGCCCAAGCTCACTTCGATCGTCTCGACAGCGGTAAGTATTCGATTGAGGCGGTCAGAAGGAAACGTCCCGCCTGTCATCGGTCACGAGTCTCGCCATCAGTAGCCGTGACAGCGGAACTGCCGAGATGCTTGTCGATTCGTTCGAGTGCCGCATCGAACCGTTCACGTGGTGATCGATCAGAGGATTCAGCTGGCCGTAATTGGTTCCGGTTGGCAGCCACGTCCTCTGGCTCACCGATGAGCAAGACGCCCTGAGTGAAGATGCTCTCTACAAGGTCCGGTGATGCCGTTTGGAGGTCAACCAAATCGATATTGTCGGTCTCGAGTGTGGCACTGAGGTCAGCACTCAAACCAAAAAAGATGTCGTTGTAGTCTGGATCAGCAGGGCGAACCGTCTCAAGCACAACTGCGATATCGAGATCGCTCCCAGCGTGCGTCTCTCCCTGGGCGTGAGACCCAAACAGAATCGCTAGCTTCACTGGATGCTCTTGCAGGACCTCCCGAAGGGTCTCGAGCGGGACGGATTCATCGAGAGTAGCTTCCTCAGTGGTCCTCATTATCGGAAAAGACGTTCTTGTTGCACATAAACGCTCAGGTGATAGCCAGGGGAATCGGATTCGCATAACGAGACTCGGTAGTCCACCAGTCTAACTGTGTATTCTCAGATTTTGTTTGACAAATATGTGAACATGCTATAGAGAAAATCGAATCAGGGAGGATATTGAATGCTATTTTCGAACCGCTGGAAATTTGCTAATCTGATGCTGTCCCAATTTGGAGTCCCCCCTTTTCTATGCTGAGGGAAATGTTATTTGTACTTGAGTTTAGAAATGAAATTGATTTAGACGCTCCATTGGCTTTCACAGTGACATTGTATTCACTTTCATCCTGGAACACACCACGATAGCCTTCGATACTACCCGGAGGGACCGTAACAACGTCATACACGGTACTTCTAGTAGACGTGTTTTCAACCTCAACTCTGAGGTCGACGGCTTCACTAAGGTCATTCGAAACTACAAGATGAGAAGTTGGTCTATATCTTTCTTGGAACGTTATCTCGGACCTCGAAATTGTGAATGTGAATCTATCATAAGGAGTCCCGCCTGGGTCTACCGTGGTTTCTATTGACTTTTCATCCGCAGAAATTGATACGGTATGCGGTCCGCCTCCAGTAGAAAATAGATCGGTAAACGATTTTGGATATTCTGATCTAACTGAAACATTTCTTTTTTCGCCCTCACCATCAGGACCCATTACTGAGATCTTGACTTCAGTTGATTCACTGAGATCGTTCTGAATAACCAGCTCATACTGAGACTGGCTCTCTGTTTCTTCAAACTGGACATGCTCTGGGTCACTTTGGGATCCATTGAATGAATCGAAGGGCTCTGGTGAATCGCTAGACGCCGGCGACTTTCAGCACTATATCAGTGGCTTGATGCACTACTCTTGGACAATTCTGGCTTCCGTTTCCACTGAATCTCTGCTGGTGAAACGATGGGACCCATTTGCTCTGTCCCGATGTGGTACAACCCAATGCCCTATGGCGATTCACCAGAGCCAACTATAGCTACAGCACTCACCCGGTCTATACAACCACACACTTCGTTGTTCGTCTCTCTGATCAATTACAGTCATTTCTGAACGCCTCACCCCTTTGGGGAGACAATAAACTCAGCGGAGGGCTTTGTAAGGGACTTCAGTTATCGTCTCCGACGAATCGCCGTGCACGCGTCCAGATCGTGTCATCTTGATTAGCACCCGTCTCATCCACCTCGAGATTCGAAGACCGGTCACGACGCTCGAGTTCGGCGATAAATGACGGGAATGGACTAGCGTACTGCCCGATATGCGAGATATAGTGCCCAAGACAGATTGGGTGAGAGGAAGGAATAATTATGAACGGGTCACCACTATGAATTAGAGTAGTACAGAACAACCAAATGGTTCTGAGAAGGAAGTTGTTGCTGTTACCAAGCATGGTCAGGCGACCATCCCGAAGCGATTCCGTGAGAAGTTGGGAATTGAAGCGCCCGGGAAGGTGCTGTTCCGAGAGACTAAAGATGGTGACGTGATCGTCGAACAGATTCGGTCCCCGAGCAAAATGCGAGGATTTGCTGCCCAGAAGGAGACATCGACCAATCAGCCTGCAACCGATATCCTTCACGAGAAGCGCGAGCAGGATCGAAACGAGCGCAACGCACAGTTCTTGACAGAGGAGTGATGGCGATCCCTAACCGCGTCATATTTGACGCCGAGCCGTTGATTCGAACACGCAGATGATGAACCTAGCAGTGCTGTAGTTGAGGGGTATCTCGATGTGGTCGCCGTGGAGGACATGATCGGCTACTCGAACTATGTGAACCTCGCCGAAGTCCGGTATACCATCGCCCGAAAGTACGATCGTGCCACCGCTGACGAGTATCTCAACTGGCTCGAGGAGCTGGGATTGCTTTCTGTTCACTGATCATTGATCGCGGGTCCATAGGGCTCATCTTGGTCGGCAATCGAATGCAGGACATAACGCTGGAACGCGGTCAAATCGCACATATCGGAATTATGAATTGAGTCAGTCGAATTCGGAAACGAAATCCTCGTCGAGTTCATCAGCGAGTTTGCCACCAGTAAGCCAGGTGACTTGCTCGTCGTCGAGTCCATACTGTGGGATCAGCGATTCCGCAGCTTCGCCAAGGGGAATATCATTCGTAACGAGTGAAACCTGATCAGTGGTGCCATCGAGGAGCAGTTCGAGCGCCAGACCCACGAGTTCTGTATCCGTCTTTTCGACCGCATCTTCTGATCGATCACTGGCGCTCGCGATGAAACGCCGTGCCTGATCCATCACGTTCGAGATATCTGAATTCGAATAGGACGGGCTTTCAGTAACCTTCATCCACCCCTCTCGTAGTGCCTCTTCGATAGCGGAATCACCGGCTATATACTCGTCGAGAACTGGGTCGCCAGTCACTTCGGCATACACCTGCGGCGAGATGCGGAAGACCGTCTCACGCTAACGAGCTTCACGAGCGAGCGCCTGAAATCGTGTGCTTTCACGCCGCCCGCAACTGATGAGGACCGACGAATCGATAAAAACGACGTCTCTGTCGCTTTCCATCCCAGATCAGGCCTCAACAACAGGTCGAAGTGCGTCCAGAATGACGCCCGCCTCTAAGGGCGATATCTCTTGCTCACGAGCCATAATCTGATGCGTGACTGATCCGTCGACGTATTCGCGAGCATATTTGAGTGCGACGGCAAGCCCATCCAGCCCATGGCGATCGATGTACGTATCGATGTCGTCGTCCCGCGTTCGACGGGCAATTGCCTCGACCAACTCCGGTGTGATCCGACGTTCGGCATCGCCTTCTACCAGTTGGAGATCGATCTCGTGAGCCGTATACTTCGCCGGTCGCCCGTCGTTTGACTGCTCGATGAAGCCTGCAGCTTCGAGACCATCAACGTAGTCGTAGACTGTTCGCTGTGGGAGATCGAGTGTCGTAACGATCTCTTGGATTTCCGTCGCCGGATGATGGCGGATATAGGTATATATCCACGCTTTGCGAGCATTCCCGAGGAGCTCGAACGCCTCACCACCCGTATCGAGTGGGGTATCCCAGTTTGCTTCTCTCGTTGCCATCCGTAGTAGCGAATTGCACGCAAAACACAATAAGGCTTATCGAGACAATATTGTCATGATTCGACTGTTACTACAGGAACCAATTGACTTCGCTTTGGGAGCAAATGGACCTCCCCCCGAGCCTAAATCCTGTTGAGCTACGCCTCGAGTAGTCAATGGGTGAACCAGGAGAGCCAAGCGTCGCTGGAGTCGGATCATGCCGACACTCCTCGTTTGGTTCGTCTAACCACACAATGCGTTGGTCGCCTCTCTGGTCGATTGCAGTCATTTCTGAACGCCTCACCCCTCCGGGGAGGCGATAAACTCGGCGGAGAGTTTTGGAACAAGATTCCAGTGTGTCATAGAACAGTTCTCATACTTCCCCATGACTACCCGACAAACGGTAAGTACAGAGAAGGCAACTATCAATCGGGCTGTCCGTCGTTACTCTTCCGAATAATTACTGGAACAGACCTCGTATATTTCTCCCCTTCTAGAACTACTGTTGCCTCTACCGACCGTGGAGTTACGTCAATAACCTTCTGAAAGGTCAATTCTGGTGGATAATCGTTTGCCTCACGTGGGGTTATGTACTCGGCAAAAATCACTGTGTTAAATAATCGGCTTCCAACACTTTTCCCTATTCCGTCAACAGGGATAGTCAAACGTTCCTCAATAGCCGATAGCACTGCTGTTGAACCAACAAATGCAGATTTCCGCTTTGCCCAGTGTTTGAATTTATTTGTAGTATACTCCTGCGGTTCTCCCCCAGCATATACGATAGGATACCGTACTTCATCCGACTTTTCAAGGTATGTTATTGCGTCGTCAGTGATTGTTTTTTCCACCGATACTTGCTCTCCTTTTCCACTCTTCCCTTTCCCCAACTTCAGAAGCCAGTTAGGCTTTCCAACTGCTACGAAGCCCACGAGCGACGTTATACCAGCTCCGAGCGTCGCAACATAACTTCGGCGTTTCATATTGAATCCTACAGTATATCTATATAAATATCTTTTAGTGAAACAACTATTTGAACCGCCGATAGATACGCACACGTAGTTACCGAACCTTCGTTCTTCATTGCAGTCGGTTTCGGGACCGGGCCGACGACTGACCCGGAGGGAGGAGTGATTTTCATCACGGCTCTGGTGAATCGCTAGACTCCGGCGACTTTCAACTCTATATCAGGTGCTCGATGCACTACTCTTGGACAATTCTGGCTTCAGTTTCCCCCGAATCTCTGCTGGCGAAACGATTGGACTCATTCACAGTGCCACTATGTAGGTCCAACCCAACGCCCTATGGCGATTCACCAGAGCCTTCATCACCGTTTTTCTCTGTGCTCCCTCGCTAACGCTCAGTCGCTCGGCAAAACGTTGATACACGAACTAAACGCCAAAGAAACTGATTGCAACGTGGGGTTACTGTTCGTTCCTCGAGCGGATAGAGAGGGTACCGCAT
>NZ_FOZS01000011.1 GCF_900116205.1 Halostagnicola kamekurae
AAGCAGAGATTGAAGAGGAGATGAGTAAGTCGTTGATCTGGAGGTCACCTGAGGAAGCTCAACGAAATAGCAACCGAGCGAAAATCACGTTACGTCGTCCTGTGTCCTCTCTGAGAAAACATCCTGGGATGAGTACCACCAGTGGATGATTGAACATGGCGAGCTGTTTTATGAGATATTGGCTCTGGTGAATCGCTAGACTCCGGCGACTTTCAACTCTATATCAGGTGCTCGATGCACTACTCTTGGACAATTCTGGCTTCAGTTTCCCCCGAATCTCTGCTGGCGAAACGATTGGACTCATTCACAGTGCCACTATGTAGGTCCAACCCAACGCCCTATGGCGATTCACCAGAGCCAAATCTTTAGATATCAAAACCGAGATTACCGTCGTCAGCTTCGAATAGAAGATCGAATGCAGGGTGTTTGTAAAGAATCTCCCGGCAATCCCGGCAACGCGTGAAGAGGGGTTGGTCGACGTTCCAGAAATCAGAGCGCATCACGATGGCAGTATCTCGCTTACCATAGTGACCTCCTGAAGTAGAAAGATGATTGAATTCACACCCTCCACAATTTGGGCAGGGATCGTTCAGATTCTTCCAATCATCACGCTTGATGCCGTTGATTTCCTGTTCAATACCATCTTCATCGATAACTCGAAGTGAACGGGACATTGAAATTCGCCTCCGTCGCCTTATTGGCGAAAAAGAACGGAAATTAGATGAAGCAGGACTATCGGGGGTATTCTTATGCGGGTTGATCGTGAAGTTGCTAGTACAGCGTTGAGATGACCGACCTCACTGATCCACGCCCACCACTTCCAGAGTGGATTACGGATGTATACGAGATTCTGTCTACCCACAGTTCCAACGCAACAGCGGGTCAAGGTGGGAAGTCAATTCCACGTGAACACGCACTCGAGGCCCTTCGTGATTCCGAACAGGTGGATCTCGAAGTCGGGGATGCGACCCATGCACTGTCCCGGCTGATAGATCGCGGGTATCTCTACGAGGTTAACGACGAACTCCGCATAACGGAGCCTGAAAACTAAGCAGGCGACCACCGCTGATTCTGTCGAATGGATCTATCTCAGAAACATTCGTATCCTCGAGCAATCCTCTTGTCTTCCTACGACGGACTCCAGACTACCTGCACCACAGACTGCGTAACAAGGATCTGGAACTCAGCAACCGAGAATCGAACTTCAAGATCAGCGTCTGCTGACTCAATGAGTCGTTCCAGCGCTTCAACATTCACCCACTGATGGAGTTGATACTCGCCTTGGCTGAGTCCCTCCTCCTCGAGTGCATCTACGATCTCGAGGAGCAGTTGTCGTTCACTCATCCGTACCCACCTCATCGACGGCGTCGATAATTTCTGCTGCCGTCGAACTAATCCGCTCAAGACGGTCGAGAATCGCTTCGGGCTCGTCGCCTTCCCACGCCGCAAGGTAAAACGCCGATCCACTCGTATCGAGGTCAAAGTACCGTCCGACGATGTAGCCTACAGCTTCCGCCTCGAGTTCACGTTTTGAGCGCTCGGTCTCGTCGTTGACGTCACCGTGTAAGAGTGCGTGAGCGTACTCGTGAACGAGCGTTACAGCCAGAGCTGCGCTATTCTCCCGGTTTTGTACTTCGACGAGTGGCTGTTCTGCAGGAGATCGATACTGGCAAACTCCCTTTGCGTCACCGTGAGTCCACGCTGGCTGGGAGATGACCTCGACATCGACATCAAGTGCTACAGACCCCTCGAGCAGCACTGGTACCAGCTCGTCAGCATTCCCAGTTGCGTCGGTCTCGAGTTCGGGGAGTGGCTCCCCTCGGTCTGAGAAATATCAAATACTGGTGCAGGCCGGAAACCCACCAAGCCCTTCGACCACTCTTCGGGTGACGTCTCCTCGTACTCACAGTCACTTCGCTCGTGGTATGATGGAGAGTTTTCGCACTTGGGACACTGGTTGGCGATGATTGGCGCCCAAATCCAGATCGCCGTTTCGCCCTCTTTCACATACCGGTCGAACTCCGTCTGCCACGTCCGATAACCGGCGACTCGAGTCGCCTCAGGACACTGGCGAGTAATGAGGAGGGTATTGCGATAGGAGTAGTCGTGGAAGTGGCTCTGGACGTCGAGCCACTCCTGGAACTGATCGCTCGAGACCGCTTCATCGATTTCTGCGACAAGATCTTCGGCCCACGTTTCCATTGTGCTATGCATCTCGTCCCGTCTGGTATCCGACTCATCGAAGGATACCACTGAGCTGTCGCTCGAAGTCATTGTTCTCGACGACGGACGCTCTATTCAGCGAACGCCCCTCAGCCCTCACGGGGTGACAAACATCTCAGTTCGAATTGGACGAGACTACTCACTGTTGATCTCGGGCCGTTGCCTTCCTCACTCGTGTTGATCGAATAGCTATCTCTAATGGCTCTGTTGGGCCACAGAGAATGAGGAAGC
Source organism: Halostagnicola kamekurae (assembly GCF_900116205.1). Taxonomy (NCBI): domain Archaea; kingdom Methanobacteriati; phylum Methanobacteriota; class Halobacteria; order Halobacteriales; family Natrialbaceae; genus Halostagnicola; species Halostagnicola kamekurae. Next base: position 2,455 of record NZ_FOZS01000011.1, read on the forward strand.
TAGTACTCTCTGCAATAAGTAAATAAATTCATTTAACAGAAGTTCATCGACATGGTATGGCCCGGCCAAGCAAAAATGGAGACGCAATAAAATCGGAATTGAAATCTCAATTTGATCCAGATAAATCGGTTCTTGAGGCAACGATGGAAAGAATCGGAGAAGCCCAACAAATGGATGAGTTTAGAGAGTACTCTCATTGGGAGAATCCAGAAAAATTAGTAAGCCATCTATATGGGTTCTCACAAGAACAGGGGCTAAAGGCAGGTTGGAACAGGTGGATTAGTGTTCAGGAAGGCGACACTGCACGTCTGAAGATAGACTAACAATAGGCAGTGATAGTGATTATGTGGTTCACGCTAGTAGTAGTCGAAGAATAGTATATCAGTAGAAAACTATCTAATTGCTGACTGGTATCGTTCGGTCGTTGTCTTTCGAAGGGCATTTCAAACGAAGACAGTCGAGGACTGTAATTGATCCCTCGAAGACCTTTTCAGAGGTCAGGTGAGCCGATCTGACAGCCACATGGGGAGCAGATGTGCTCTGTCGGCCCGCGGCTTGTGATCCTGGTAACGGGCGTGCCACACCGCGGACAGCGTGGGAGCGACGATACCTCAGACTCGTCTTCAGTCGATGGCTGGTCGCTCATTGGTCCCTCCAGCGTAGCTTTCTGGGAGCGCCAGCTAGTTGATAGTGGTACGGCTGTCGTGCGAGACGTTTATATCTCGGTAGAATTAACGCAAACATGGTTTCAACCCTTTCCGGGTTAGAAACCGCGCCTCGGGTGCTGCGACACCCGGGGCATTTCGGCGCATGCCCCTTGGCGACTGGTTGAAGCGCAGTTTCCATCTTGATTATTGTCGGGTAGTCACTTATAATATTGGGATCTTGATTAGGTAGAAGAAAGCATATGCTGACTCTCTCTGCTTCAGTTCACTCACCAACGTTGAATGCCGATAGAGACTTGAGGACCATCTTATCGTTATCGACGAGTTCTTGCGACTCTACTCGATGAGGTGAGCAAAGTTACTGTGATCGTATCATTGCTTTTCCTTTGTCGATTGAAACGTACGAGATGAGTCGGAAGCCCTCAGGTGTTATATAAAATTGTTGATCGACGCACGAGATAAGCCCAAGTTCGTCAAGATATGTGCTGAGCCATCGAATAACGCCTGTCCGGGTCCGCTCACCCAGTTATCTCTTTTTCCGACTTTGCTCGTATACCAGTCTTCAATCTGGTCTCGTGGGACCGGATGGGAGTTCTTGGATAGTTCGAAAACACTGTCTAATAGTGCAACGAGATTGTAGGTGAGATCAAAGTAGAAGGGCTTCTCGTATAGTAGATCAATGAGAGTATCTGCTTGGCTGGCGGTGACGTTCCACGGTTGCATTTCGTAATCTCCACCTGCAACATATTCCTCTCCACGATCAGTGAGTATCATTCCTTGTTGCGTAGTTTGTACGAACTCGAGGCCTTTCGCTGCTTTACGGAAATTACGGACTCGAGATTCTGGATTGCTTTTCATCTATTTTATAGTTTTCTTCTGAGCCTTTCTACGGTTGCTATAGTCCCCAAGATGATTAGTTTCACCAAAGTATCCTACGGCGACTTGATAGCCTCTATCCCGTTTTTGGTGGACTGCTACCTTCGGATAACCAGATTCATGATCCCACTGTTTGTAATATCGGCCATCATTCTTCGTAAACTCCTTCTCAATAGAGTGATTCTTCTGATCCAACATAAAATGGCATTTACAAAGATGTTTTTAAAATCCAATCCAAAGAAAACTAAGACACACACAGAGAATAAAATGGATGAAAATACTGATTGAATCTCTACAGTCTACAAGCCGGTACGGCAGAGATTTTATTGGATGTTACTACATTCGGTAGTTCATGGCACTTGTTCGCTGTAAGGATCATTTTCCAGAAGAAGGCGGAAGAGGTGCGGATTACAAAGTCGCTGTAGAGTCAATCGGCTATCCAGAGACAGCCGCGATCTGTGGTCGGAAGGGGCACGACAAGCCTGGATACGTATTGCTGACTGAATCAGAGTATGAACTATACAAACAGGGTCAACGGGTTTTTGAACCACACACGAACGCCGCTCATGTTCGAGTGAAGGATCCTGTAGTGAAAGAGATTTAGCGCACACAGATTTGATTCTCAGACCTGCTAATTAATCATTGGAAGGTGAGAAATTCTTGTAGCAAAATTTTAGTGTGTACACAGCAGATATAGCTGCCGCACCATATGAAGCCGTCAGCAGAATAAAAGCTATATTTTTAACGTTCCCTCCTTTAACCACTAAAGATATTATCATAGTGATCGCTGAAAACAGAATCAGAATAATAGATGCTAACGCGAATACAAAGTCCCAATGCTGGTAGGCGTAGGACAACGTGACCGTCCCAGCCCACTCCTTATCGTCTTGATCAGTTAGTGCGTGAACTGAAACTGGTCGAAATCGATGATCGCTAGATGAAACCTGAATAGGTTTGGGGAGTTTGTGTATTTCAACCAAGACGGTCAGATATAGTGCCAAGAAAGGCAGTGATAATCCTATGACCTGCAGTAACTGATATGGATCGGTTTGAACCATTCACATGTAGTTCATATTGAGGGAATAAGTATTTAATTAGTACTTTCTTCCATGCGTAATTCCTAAATATCTGTAATATTAACCAACATGGAATAGATGGCAGTAGGGATGTTGGTTAACGGCTCTGGCGTCGATCTCACGAGATATGCAGATCATGTCAATTAGAAACTACGAGGAATCGGTCCGGCTCGGGGAGACAGGTACGATCTTACCGGATTCCAGCGCGACCTCCTGTACGTAATCGCTGGACAGGATGAGCCACACGGTCTTGCAATCAAAGACGAACTCGAGAACTACTACGAGAAAGAAATCCACCACGGACGACTGTATCCGAATCTGGACACACTCGTAGATAAAGGACTCGTCGAGAAAAGTGAGAAGGATCGACGAACCAACGTCTACTCAGTCACCCGTCGAGGCACTCGTGAAATCGAAACCCACCGAGAATGGGAGAACAAATAGATAGATCTCTAAATAGCTTATTTAGAAAGGCCCATCATATTCTCCAGGTGAATTCTGAAAAATACTGTTGGTGAAGTTCTCACCTAGATCTGTGGAATTCTGTAAAGGAAGACCAAACGCCTGAAATATGGATACAACTGAATACAGGACTGAGGAAAATCGGTCTTCCTTAGATAATTCGATTTCGTACTGGAAAGGATTCATTCTCGGGGCTTCAACCACGTCGTCATAGCAAACCGGAGCACCGTAATCCTGAACCAATTCTTGATACCAGTCTGACTCAAAAAACAGCATTGTTCTATAGCCATTAATCAATCTGGCTTTGACATAGATGTTATTTGATTCTTCTGGCCAACCATAAGTTGAAAGTAAATTCATATAGATATTCAAATGGTTATAGAGAGCAAGTAGAGTATTTTCCCCGTCAATGAACTGGATATTTTCATGGGATGAATCTAGGTACCTATCAATTACTTCCCATGTGACTGTCTGATCGGATGGTTCCGGAAACGGAATTGTAGGAAGAGGCATGAAGAATTTCGCAGAACCATCAGCGAAAAACTTGATCGTAAGCGGAGTATGCGCCCTATCCTTATACCCATCTTCGTCATAAGTAGTCCACTGTTGAGCTACAACACCTTCGCTAGTTGCTCGATACGTATCCGCATCTACACCCATCTTAATACTTTCATCTTCTTCCACGCCATCACGATCCTCCGAAAGTAGATACATGTTTGAAGACTGAACTGCATCCCTAAAACCGTCTAAATCTAACCGGACATCACTGCAGACAGGTTCGTCAAGCGTTGTTGGGATACCGTATACCTCCAGCATAGGTATCCCCAGAATATCATTTTCTGGATCACCTGCATGCGCGTTTGTAAGCCCTACCTCGGTCTGACAGAATTCTTCAACTCTTTCCTGCCATTGCTCTCTCCGGTTATGAAGATCATCTAAAACACCTGGATCGGTTAACGGCCGATAGGGATCGCTTCCTTCACCAGTTCTCCGATACACACACCCGTTGTTATTGATATGCGGTGTGATCTGGCTTTCCGGAACATCTACTAGTATGACATATCCCTCACCTCCATCTTCAGAAAAACCATCAAATGTATGAGTTGTGAATCGTGGAGGCGGGCTAACGTATTCTTTGACTGCATTCCGGACTGTTTCCTTATATTTTGACGAATCACCATTACTCAATGTGAACCGGTCTTCCGGTTTGTTCGTGTCATCGTTTTCTTCAACTCCAAGGAAGAGAAGGCCGCCATACGTATTTGCAAATGAGCTAACTGATTTAGCGATATCTTCTTTTCCAATCAGACTTCGCTTGTATTCGTAGTAGTATCCCTCTGGAACATCTAACTCGTATATATCGTCGGAGTCTATCTCTGATAATGGTTTCTCGAAGGGATTGTAATTTATCATCTATATTCTCTATCAAGGTGTTGTCTTGATAAAAATCCTACCTTCAAGAACTAGAGGTTCATCTTTACCGGTTTCCCCAGAGATACTGCCCTACAAGCAGTGATAAAATTCCTCTGTTGTATAGCGGTCTAGTCTGCCGATGTCACTAGCTTAGAAGGGTGAAGCTGAGGAATTCGATCTTGATATAGAAATCGATATCCTCGACTTCATTGAGCAATGTCGTGACCTAGCTAAACAAGGTTGGGGAAGCACGCGGGCGAACCTGCCGCTGGCGGACTCGCCCGCTGGGTTCACGTCGTTCTGCACTGTTTCCGACTCGAAGAAGGCCACAGCTACCGTGAAACACCGAATAGGCTGAAGTATCTGACTGAGGTCATGACGCACTTGACATAGATCGGGACGAACTCCCTGATTACAGCACAATCTACAAGTCATTTGACTGGCTGAAAATGTGGGTGTGGTGGGCGTTGCTGCGCGTTTCAGCGCACCAACGCCCGCAATCTGGGTACGCCGCTCTCGACAGCACGTTCTTTGATCGCCGTCGTGCTTCGTCGTACTTCCGCCAGCGATCAGGAAGCACTGTACAGACACTGAAAGTGACGACAATAACTGATGTCGAGTCGCTCGCTGTTCTTGACCTCTATATCACAGCACGGTGGAAGCATGATACAAAGACGGGACTGCAGGTCGTCCGCATTTGGGCGGACGACCTGCAGTCCGAGGTTGCCGACAACGGGTTCCAAGACTGGCACACTGAGTGCGAAATTGCCGAACTTGACGTTGAGTACCTTGTTCACTACCGCTGCTCATCGCCAAAAGTAGTTCTGAACAACGCGCTCAACCGGACAAACGGCTACTCTCAGCGCTGGATGGCCGAAACTTCCTATTTGACAACGAAGCGCTCGCACGGCATCGCCGAGCGAGCGCTTGGCTGGTATCGACAGTTCCGTGAAATCGTCCTGATGTTCGCTCTCATCAGCATAGAGTCGTTGTGTGAGCCGTTGTAACCATGACTCAGCATCTATTCAACAGAGCAGTCTCTTCATCTTGGTAATCTTCGACGTATGCAGAGAGTTGATCGACATGATCCTCTGTCGCTTTGACTACCTTGAGTTTGATTAGAATAACATCATTGTTGGCGAGATAGATAAGATCAGTGCATCCAGATGGGAGAGACTGTTGCCGTGCTACAGAAACTAACTCTCCAGGCTCCTCATCAATAATTGAAGCTAATAGACGGTGATTGCGCAAGAATATCTACAATTGAGCTTTCCGAAGCAGTCGATTTTTCTGACATAGAACAGCCTCTCTAGCACACTCACATAATCGTTCACAAGACCTATAGATAGAATACTCCGAGAATACAGTTGCGACTAACGTATTGATCTCCTCAGATAGATTCTTGGACAAATTCGCCGGAGATACGGTTTTCCTGCTCAACTGCGGCAGTATCAAGAAGACGGCTGCAAACGGATAGCACCTGTCGAATGTTCCCTTGAGAACGTTGGAGAATCAGGTCGAGAGCATCTTCTGTGAAAGGATAAATATCGGAGTGCTGGTCACCTCCTGTGCGTTCTCGATCTAGGTATCGTTCTACAAGGGCGTACAGATGTTCGTCAGTCAATGGGCGCAACGCAACCTCTTGTCCGATTCGCTCACTAAACGCGTGATATTCGCTCATTACGTCTTGCCAGACCTCTGGTGCGCAACCGAACAACATACAGAGCCCCTCACTATTCTGGTCCATCAGATGCCGGATACTGTTCAGGGTTGCCTGCTCGTCCTTCGATGAAAGACGAGCAATACTCTCAAACTCGTCAACGAAGACAAACACTGCAGTATAGCCCAACTCCAGCAGTAAATTCTTCATCGCTGTAAACGCCCGAACACCCATTGTATCGTCGTCGAGAGCGGTGTGGATCTCCATTTCTTTTCGCTGTTCATATCGAATCCCCTCCCCAGTCAACCATTGCCACGCATACAGGTTCGTGTCTTCATACACCATATGAACGATAGCCCTCGCGAAATCAGCAAACTTCGTCACATCGCTTAGTCGCTTGACTGCAGTTGGGACGAGTTCTGAAAGCAGTACATCACCATCATCAATCAGTGACCGCATTCCGTTCGCTCCAATGGGATTGGCATCCGTGACATCACGCGCTACCGTTGCGAGGAACTCGTATGCGACTTCCTGGACTCGAGAAAACCCGAGATCATACATGAACTCGTGATAGATGTCGAGGAACCCTTCGCCTGGTTGCGCGACGTAGCCGACGACAATGTCTCCCTGATCCCGCAATAGCGAACGTGTATATTTGAGTGTATGCGACTTCCCGTTACCGTACTTTCCGGTGACGACCAGGTGTTTCGATTTACCTGTCGATAACGTCGCAGATACCGTCGAACTGATTGCAGCGGTCGCGTGATCCTGACCACAGTAAATCTCCGGGTTCTCCGAAGGAACCGGACTGTACGGGAAAGGATTGCTGTCGAGCTTGAATTGGCTGTAATTCTGTTCCTGATCGCTGATGTCAAATGCTTCGCTCATTGGTTTGAATTGGGGGTAAACTCAAGGTCGCGGTCGTATACCGCGAGGTAGTAGTACTGTTTATCGAACTGTTCAAGTCCAGCCATAACCTGCTGTGTTGACTGGGATGTCGAGACTAGCGAGTCACCGTCAGCAAGTGCAATCTCTTTGATTCCCAAGACTGACTCTTTCGCGGCCGTATCTAATGGTGCACCCGACAATTCGAGTTTTCCAATGTTCTCTTGGCACAGTGTTGTAAGTGCACTATCGAAGGAGCCACGGGAACACTGGAGTCGCTCACATATCCTCTCTCGTAACCTCGGGATCGAAAGGTATCGCTGCCGGAGATCGACACCCGCGGTTTCCTCGAGGTCATCATACTCCTCGAGGAAGACAAACTGGAAGTTTGCCGGTACGTCCCCGCTATCGACCACATAGTACTCGCCAGTGAACGCATTTCGCTGGATCCCACCGAGGCGCTCTCCCCAATCGCCGACAATCTCTATCCCGGTCTGGTTGAACGAATGCGGGGAGTATTCGAGTTCTTTCTCCAAGTAGTCGAGTATTTCGTCCTGACTTGCAGGGCTGAACTCGTCGAGTACATCGAGGAACGTGCCGTAATGGGGACTTCGAACGGCTAAGATCTCGTTTGCTTGTGTCCACTCTTCGGCCTTGACTGCGTCCAGAAATCGTTCGCCGACCGGTGTTGTTTGATATTCCAGTTCGTCGTCTGTATCTCGTTCGGAGAGCAGACCGATACGGGTCGCTTCTAGAACCGTCTCTCGGGCCCGACGATGACTAACATTCAATGTCTCTTCGATGGTTTCGGTCGTCTTGCTGGTACTCTCACAAACGTGTGTGAGCTCCGTGAGTCGGCCTAACGTAATTGGCCGGATGGTCGCTCGTTCTGACGTCACGACAGCCTCCTGACTTGCTGTTTGGCGGTCTGATACGCTCGTTGCGTTACTTCGTTCCCCTGAAACCGGAGATCGAGATAGTCTTCGATGTCTCTCCCGGATTCGTCGACATACCGAAAACGACGTAATTCAGTGGCCATCGCCCATAGATTGTGGCGTGTAAGGGCGTCGCGGTCTTCCCGAATATCGTCGAGGGCTCTGGACCCGCAGACTGGGCACGAACATGGGAGGTACGACAGGTCGTCTATTCGAGTGAGTTCCTCACCTCCAAATCCTGGTATCAGGTAGTTTCGGTTGCCTGCACTCCGAATGAACGCAGATGAGTCGAAACTATCGACTCCGAGGTAGAGTAAGAGTGGCTGATAGACGAGTCCACCGAGCCCATACACGTGGAGATGCTTATTGGTCGCTGTTCTCGCAGCGAGGATTAATTTCGTCGTCTTTGTGTAATCTGTTCGAATGGGGACAAGGCTACCAAGTGCGTAACCATCGAAGTCACCGTGTTGCTCTAAGTATCGAACTGTATTGCGAACCGTCTCTGGATCGTATCCGTGGACGCTCGCAAACAGAGGTTCGGAACTGTCGTGGTGGTCACTCGCCTTGAGGGCCAGTTCGACACTTCGGTCGATCCGCCGCTGGTTCTCTGCTGCCCGATTGTCCCGAGAAATCGGGAGATCGACCGTCCCGAAGATATCAGCCTCGAGCAGTCGCTGTGTCTCGAGCGTCTCTTCAGGCGTCGTATCCAGATCTTCTGCGGCGAAATCGTATCCACCGCTATCGGCGAAAACGATCGTCTTATTTGGGGTGTCCATCTCTTCGCGAAGTGATACACCATTCGTTAGTCGATCCCACATTGGATCTCGATTCCTGATCGCTCGAGCGTTGATCATCGCCGTCGGAAGATCGGGAATTGCATCCACGTATTCCGGCGTATTGTCGCTCGAGCGCTTTCCCAAGTTCCGCACGGGAAAGAGAACAGGGGTGTGGAGGTCTCCTCGAGGGAGTTCGAGTGTCCGCTGTCGATACAACATTCACACGAGTCTGTTGTTGTTCCTGTTAAATAGATAATAACTCAATACAGAATCGAAGTAGTCGAATACACGTTCAGGAATAGTCTCTGTATACCGTCGTTACTGCAATCCAATTGGATAACGTCCTATACCGTTGTTCCGTAGATTCTGGAGTGTTTTATCTCATAGCGCAGCAAAGACTTCCTATCTATCCTCCTATTACTTGTTACTGAATACAGTGGATGAATCCTTCAACGCAATAAGGGTGATTTCCTGCTAAGACTGTGTGCGCTTAAGGAGATTGATTGCGAATTCAGCTGCCGCTATTTGGCTATTTGCTTCTCGGATTTCAGCCTCACTAGCGTCCCCTGAGTGACGTACCATCCGTCCATTATGAATATGACCATTGAGAACGCAGATAACATCCTCTATATCCGATAATCCAAACACTTTTTGAAATTTTCTAGCTTCCTCGCCCGAAGGCTTGTAGATGAATTCTGCTAACTGTCCTCGTACTACTTGTGGCGGAACTGGGAGTGTTTCAGCGGCTTCCGTCACAAATTCTTCTAACGTGTCTGCTTTTGATTCCTTCCCCAACTCCCAAATTTCACGTTTAGTATTAGCCATGGTATCAACTCTTTTCTTTTTCCTTAACAATATTCTGCAAATTCACTTGAACAGACCAAATCTATGGATCTTCCTTCTCCTCTCTTGCAGGATCCTATACTCTTCTTTGGATATTATTTAGTCTGTTAGGTCACTCGTTACTTGTTAGCATCCTACGTAGTTTTATTGTTTTCCTATGAGAAATTCAGGGTCAGACCGTTCAGACCTATTTTATCATAATATCTCCCATCGAAATAAGAAGCGAGTATCTGTCGAGGCTCTCATTTATCATCACTGTCTTCCGATCGTCATCGTATTCAATTAGTCCTGCTTCATCGAGTTTTGGCAGGTGCTGTTGAATAAGACTGTTATAGGCTGATTTGTAGTCATCAGTTGGGATCGCTCGAGGAGGAGTGTCCGTTTCGATACTCCTGATTGCACTTGCAATTTGGCGGACATCGATCATGTTTTCTTGATCAAAAAGTGAGAGGTATTTCACCGTAAGTAAGCGCCGCCGATTGCCGAGCAATTTGTACACGTTAGATGTCGTAGCGGGCCGATTACTCATACCCACTCACCACCTGAGCGATAACAGTATCTATTATATTGCTTCGATTAGGCGTGGAAGCAAAACTCATCTCGCCACTTTGTGCCACAATAGCGCGGATTTTCGGACTACTCTCGTTCATGGTAACTGAGGGTTAGCCCTCGCCCTTCACGGGCTCAAAAAACACAACAGAGAACAAATTGTGTTATCGATTCAGTTCCCGACGGGAGTCAGTTGTTCAACTAGACAGTGCCGAATGAGAAGTTTTGTCAGTTAAGGAAATTCCACAGTCAGGAGGACATCAAAGAGACCTCTATCTTACTGTTTCAATGCCGATTCACCGATACTGAAGCGGGCCAGGCTGATCAAAGTCGAGTGGTGAATACGTCTCGGGACAGTTTGGATCGGTCAAGGGAATATTCGACGGTTCGTCGAGTGGGACTGGAAGATCGATCTCTGCAGTTCCAGCGTTGACTGCAGTCACGAAATCCCAAGGAAAATAGTGTTTCCACCCACCTGACTCGAGGTCAGAGAGATCGACGTCGTCGACGACGATGCGTCGATACGTGTCAGTTGTCGTTGCCAACCGATCGTACACTGCCTGAATAAGGTGCAAGCCTTCTCGGCGGCCAGGGAGTCGAGCCTCAATTGGGACGTGAGCGTGGTATTCAACTGGATCATCTGGAAGCGTAAGATATCGCCAACAGGTAATTGCTTCGCTGATGCCGGGAATCGATGCTTCTTCGCGTAACGTTTGATTCCCCGTTGCCCAGACGTCGATGTTCGCTACTTCGTGTGCTAGGTATTTGACCCACGAAAGTGGGACGGCGTTTCTCTCTGGATGTGGATTGACGCTTACCGTATGATCTCTGTCGAAGCAGACGACCGCGGTTGGGATTGGATTTGTTCGGTTCATGCCGCTTGACTGGATGTGTGAATTGGAAGTCATGAGTGTCGGGAAGTGACCGCAGCTAGTGAGGAGGACTGTACTTCACTTCGCGTCGAGGTGGGAGATTCCGATGACGGCTGGAAGTGAGTCCGGCTGTAACGTGTTTTTTTCCTCGTGGTGTTCGTACCGTGCGATCTGCCCCATCAAACGGCGCAAGATGGCGTTCCGAAATTCAGTATGCGTCGCTACCGTTACGTTCGACTTGAGTGCATCATCGCTTCCGGGGACACCCACGAGATGATCGAATCGGTCGAGACCAGGGTCCAAATGGCTGAATTCGATCTGTGAGTCTATCTCAGTAATAGTGTACGCTGCGATCAGTTCCGTCTCCTCGAGCAATGCTTCCGGTGTCTCCGCGTCGTCGTTTATCGCAAGCCCGAAGACGAATCTGCAGTTTGTCTCAACAGGTTCGGCCTCAACTGCTGCTGTTCGAGCCAGTTTGATGCTGTGATTGAACAGTCCGTACCAAGTTTCGCGATCGATACTCTTGAGAGCAGTTACGAGTGCTTTCGTACGAGTGATATTTGGCTCGAGAAGGCGTGCTGCCTGAGCAGGAATGACGATATCTCCCGAGAGAGCATCGATCGGGACCGTTGTCCCGGTGTTGTCGAGTTCCTCGAGTCGGGCCACGATCAGGGGCCCCTCATCTCCCTCAACTGTACGTGAGAAGTCTGCCGTATCGAGATCTGGCTCGACGACGAATCTGGTATCTTCGAATGTGGGACTGACGAGGAACTCAGTCCCATCGAACGAGACATTCGACAGGAATTGACAATCAGTGAAATCTGCCTCACCGGCGAAAGATGCAGCGTCGAATCTAGTAGCACCACCAAATTCGGTCCCCCTGAATACTGCTTGTGCGTCGAATTGGACCGATCGAAAATCGGCATCACCAGCGAGCTCGGCACCAAACTGGAAATGGTCGATCGTGGCTTCTCGGGCATCGACATCACCTTGGATCGTCGATCCGTGAAAAAATAGCTGGGATGTGGAGCAAGCGTTTCGAACAACGACATCGCCACCAAACGTGGCATCCCGCAGGTGGGTCAGATCTTCGAATTGAGCGCTATCGAAGTCAATGATACCGTCGAAGTGACCGTACGTGAACCAGACCTCGTCTTTGAACGTACAGTCTGTGAACGAAAGCGAATTAGCGAAGGTAGCGAACGAGAACGAGGTGTAGCCTTCGAACGTACTTTGGTCGAACGACGCGATGACACCGTGATGGCGGAAGTCGTCGAAATCCACTTTCCCAGCGAAGGTTACCTGCGGAGCATTCAGTTCCCCGCTGACGACCGCGTGGCAGCAGCGAACGTCACTGTCGATTTCGATACCAGATAGTGTGAGATCCTGCTCAAGGGACGCACCAGTGAGTCGAAACTCCCCACCGACGGTACTGTCGGCAAACGACGTCTCGTCGGTTACAGATATCATCGCAAAGTCAGCAAGAAGACGCCATTCGGTGCGGTCACACGAGAGTTCGCCGTGGAATGCAGATCTAGCGAATCTGGCATTGGCACTAAACGAAGCCTCATCAAACACGGCTGGTCCGTCTACCGTGAGATTTCTCGCATCGACAAATCCAGCGTCAAGCCCGTTAGCGACTATACCATCATCGAACTGTGCGTGAGAGACCAGCGTCTGTCGGCCGATCTTCGCACCCGCCAAGTCAACGATACCCTCAAAACGTGTACCACGAGCGTCGAGTGTCCCCGTAATAGCAGCATTTCCGAGAAGGAGTGGTACTTTGATCGTCGCATTCGAGAGATCGAGGTCGCCGTCGATCGTTGCCCCTCGAAGATCGATCGGTTCGCCGTCTGGGGTCTCGAGGACTGTCCCCGAGAGATCGATCGACCCGATACGTCCACCCGCAAAGGTCGCGACTTGGTCTGGTTTGGAAACTGCTTCGAGGAACGTCTCAGCTATCGTATTCGGCGGATACTCGCCTTCAGCAGTGTGAAACAGACAGCGATCGTAGTCACTGGACAGTGGCGGGTGCGGACAGTAATCGGGTTCTGCAACTGGAAGCGGTCCAACGGCTGCCGGCGCCGTTTCACTTAGTGAGCGGTACTGATACGAGCAGTGTGTCTCTTGAGTCATAGTTGGATCGTCGTGAAAGTGGTCTTCGCGAAGCGAGCGATACAGCTGAATCGGCAGACTGGTTTAGTGGGTGCCCGAAAGCGATTCGGTTTCGGAGAACGTCCACCACGCGATTTGATCGATTTCGATCATCGAGTACGTCGAGTGGGCTGCCAGCCAGCTACACGAGTCGATCAATCCAGCATCTGAAGATGAATCCAAGCTGAACTTGGGGTGTTCTTTCTCGAGTTCGGTGATAAACTTCTCCACCTGGATATCGGGCTTGACGGTGTCAGCACCGGATATCATCCGCAAGTACTGGAACGTGGCAGGTCCGATCCCGTGAACGGCTCCAACCGGATCGGAGCGGTACTGTTCTGGATCAGCGCTCTCTGCCCATGTTTGAAGCAGACCTAAGCCGTTTGCATTAGGTTCTGCGTCTTCGAGCAACGCGGATGGGATGTCGTAGACGATATTTGGATGGCCAATTGTGAAACTCTCAGTGAATTCGGGGTCGTGTTCCAACGCCGCGAGATCTGCCAGTGACTGTACTTTCCCCGATTCGATGAACTGCTCGCGAAAGGCTTTGACGTTCGGTTTAACGATGTTTTTGTAATTTAGTCCAGTAGCAGAGCCGGCTGCGTCCGCGATAAGCACTTTTGGATCCGAACCGGTCCAGCGGTCGAGATTTTGGAATTTAGCTGCGTACTCCCGATACTGGGGGATATCATCGGCGTATTTATCGAGAACTCGTTGTACGATTTCGTTGATGGAAGTTGGGTCTGACATTCAAAGCACCTCAGAACCTGACTTTCAGGTCTCGACTACATCTTTAGACTACAGTACCATAAATGTATTTACTAACTTAGAATGGTTAGCTTCTTTCTCGAATTTAGTATCACCCGTAGATACGATGTAGGAGAATAGTATAGGCTGAATTAATCCCGATTCCGCTATCGAAGTAATTTCACTGATTCTACTGCGTTAGATTGAATAGTATCCGACCGAGAGATGGAACCGATGAATATCGTCGACCGGGTGCAAATTGCACCGCTCGGTTACGAGAAAGCTCGTGTAAAAGAACCGATCTACCAATTCAACGCTGACAAGGTAGTGCTGATCCGTCAGGACAGTAGTACTGACTACGAGACGGATTACCAACGTGATCTCATTTCCGAGTTAGAGGATAACGACCGGATCGAACTTGACACCTTGGAGTGTGACTTTTTCGATCTCGAGAGTTCGCTACGTGTACTCACGAGTGCGATCCGTGAACATGAAGATCACGACGTCTATGTGAACGCCTCGACCGGAAGCAAAATCACTGCTATCGCAGCAGTGATTGCTTGCCAAAATCTGGGCGCCACGCCGTTCTACGTCCGTCCCGAGTACCGTAATGACGACGGACATCTTGAGCCGCCAGAAGAGCCGCTCGTGAGTGAGGTAGGTGAAATCACAGACATACCGGTTTTCAGTCTCCAGAGCCCTTCTATGAACCAGTTGCTGGTACTCTCATACCTCGCTGAAGAAGATGGAGCCACCAAGAAAGAACTGATAGAGTTTGGCAAGTCACAAGAGTTCGATTTTATCGTCAATTCGAAAACGACGTCCGAAGAGGGCCTGTATAAACTCCTCGAGACGCATATCATTGATCCATTGCAGTCTAAGTCATTTATCTCTGTGAAGAAAGACGGGCGGACGAAACGAGTGTATCTCGCTGATCATGGGAAAGAAGCACTTCAGATATTCCAACCCGAGTGACTCACAGGCTAGACTAACCAGCAAATCACACAACGACTAACCTAAGACAGAAGATGACAGAATACGAGGATCCCTACAACCTGCACCGGTTTGTCGAGGCCCAGGACTCCGTAATAGAGGATGTCAAGGAAGAACTCCGCTCGGGACACAAACGTACTCACTGGATGTGGTACGTTTTTCCCCAGATAGAGGGACTTGGCCGCAGTCAGATGGCACAGCGCTATGCGATATCGTCACGAGACGAAGCTGAAGCATATCTGGCCCATCCGAAACTTGGTCCACGACTGCGTGAATGCACAGAGATCGTAAACAACGTCGAGGGACGCTCTGCGAACGACATATTCGGATCCCCGGACGACCTAAAATTCCGTTCCTCCATGACACTCTTCGATATGGTCGCCGATAATCCGGCCCCATTCAGAACGGCACTAAAGCGGTATTACGACGAACCTGACCCGAAAACATTAGAGTTG
The DNA here is from genome assembly GCF_900116205.1 of Halostagnicola kamekurae. Lineage (NCBI taxonomy): Archaea > Methanobacteriati > Methanobacteriota > Halobacteria > Halobacteriales > Natrialbaceae > Halostagnicola > Halostagnicola kamekurae. The sequence goes on from NZ_FOZS01000011.1 coordinate 17,816, forward strand.
CTGGAAAACGCCTGAAACGTAGGCTCATATTCAGACGCTTATGGAGTGACACCCCAGTCGTTGGCTTAGTCGCTATCAGTTGGAATCGTGTGCCGGTAATGTCGAGGGCGTAACTTGAACAGAGAAATGAACAGTATGTCGAATTGCTTCGGAGGAAACTGTTTGATACCCACTGTAGAAAGTGCAGGGATTTATTCAATAGCTGAACTACCGGTTACTCATTGGGTCCGACTATTTCGATTTTAATTCCTTCTGGAACTTCACAGTAGAGAGCATAGTAGTCGCCAGCGTATGGGTGCTGGTCTTCATACAGAACTCTCGAGTCTGCTCGTTCACGGATGTCCGTAGTCAATTTATTGACTTGTTCGCGAGATTCGGCGTGGAACTCGAGGTGATTCAGGCCAGACGCCAGTCGATCAAACGGATGGTCGGAGTTGCCTGCCTCTTTGACCACGATGTAGGTTGGACCGTTACTCCAAGACCGGCCACTGTTCCACTCGTTTTTCCGTTCGTAGCCGAACTCGTCCAGAAACCATCCCCAAAAGTCGACCGACGCCGCTAAATCAGCGGTACAGAGTTCGACGTGGTGTAGATGGCCAGCGTAGTCAGGGTCTGCGTGATCGGGGTCCATAGATCCAAACTATGCGAAACCATCAAAAATCACCGACTAGAGGCGACTAGTTCGTATGCGAATTAAACAGTAGGCTTCTGGTGGATGATAAGTGATGTAACCCAATCAAGTGGTGTAACAGACGAAAATATATCTATAGTGAATTGAACACTAGATCTGGAATGAAAGCAAATCATCCTAAAACAGCGCAAGAAATGTTTGATGACTTAGCAGGAGTCGAAGAAGGAGGGAGCATTTACACCCTTCGTCGATCTGAGCCGTTCTCTGTTGAGTATATTGAACGTATTTCTCGAAGTAGTAAAACAGATTCGAATGAATCTAAGAATAGCACACGGGTATATTTGTCTTCAAAACGTGGAAAGAAATATCGTATGGTTGTTGATTGCACAGATGGCCGATGTGCTATGGAACACAGTCCTAACGATGATTGGGAGACATATTCGGATGATCTGTCTGGATTTCGATATCGCTCCCCAAACCATCCAGAACAAGGAAAGAATTGGAAATACGAGTGATATAATCTTTAGTGGAGGGAGGTTTCGACCGCACACTATGTGTCTTACCCGTACTAACTGTGAAGGATCTAAATACCTCTCCTTGAGAATTTAGAAGGAGGGAATATTATACAAGATACATCTAAACTGCACAAGTTAACCAACAGTTCCTAAGATACTACGCTATCGTTAGTTAAGATTGCCTTCCTGCTTACCGAGATCCGCCCGGTTCCGGTCCATATCGGGGTGCTTTACAGCGCTGGCATTCCCAGAATGACTGTCCATCCCACTCATCATCAAGGACTTCTTCGAACTTGAGGAACCGATGCTGCGTCTCGCAACTGCATGCACGACACTCGAGATGTGTCCTATTTGGACGTTCACAGCGATTATCCGAGGTTGAGGACTCCGAGTCAGATCGACGGAGAGCCATCGCTGGCACGAGCCAGACATCGTCATTTGCGTCCTCGAGGATTGTCACAAGATCATCATCAGTCCAGATTGGACTCCCACTCTCATCATAGAAGTACGTCGCGTGTTCGTCGCCGTGATGGGACGCTCCCCACACTGTCCGCTCACGAGCCGTCGAGAGCAGTTGTGTACCACTCTCAGACGTGACTTGAATCGCCGATGGAAGTGAGGACCACTGGTCGGCAAGCTGTGTTGCAGGCGCTGTCTCGAGATCGTAGATCATCTGGCACTCATCGATTGCAGGATCAGAATTCGCGTTCGCGAGGAGAGTAGCCGCTGCAGAACCTTTTGCCACAGCGCCGTAGAATGTCGACGCCTCGACGAGAGCGAAGATCATATGGAGAAGATCGGATTCCACATCCACAGTATTCTGATCATCTGAAGTTGCCTCGAGATGGTTCGTGAGACAGAATCGGCACTTCGACTGGCCGGGAGGAATCGATGTGCCACAGGAGCACTCGGACGTAGTCGCTGCTGTGGTATCAGGATACCCGTCTGTATCGACGCCGTCCACGCGTTGACAGCGTGTCCCTTCGTCGCGACGACTGGAGAGTCTCTCGTCGGGGACGTATGTTGCCTCACCGAGCGGCCGAAGCGCTTCATAATCTGTGTAATGGTCAGTCATAGTATTGTCTGGAAAACCCATGCTTCGCCTTCGAATTTAAACTACAGCCTCGATAGCAATTCTTCAGAGGTATGGAAATCCGGTGTTGTCGAGATCCTATTTGTCATATCCATCTTAGCGTGAAATGCACGCTCACTACAGATGCAAATCGAACGCTAGTACTTCTATCATCTATTGGTGATATTGCTAGACCGGTGCTGAATATACAGTGATCTTACTCAGTAGGGTATTCCCAGATGAACAGTGGAATTGAAAAGTCGAAATATTGCTCTAATACCGCTTGTACATCGTTCTCAGTTCTACCGAGTGTAGGGAGACCCATGTAAGATGGTATCAGCAGTACGCCTGCATCGGCGGTGCGTACAGAGGTTATACCTCATCGGTTTGAACAGTTACCGTGGTTCCGATCAGTCTGTGGAAAACTGATAAATACGGGTCGCTTATTACGCAGGTCTGCTTTCGGAAAGTTCGACTAGTGGCACCAACATCTCAGACGGATCGCCGAGATCAAACTGGACAGCGCGGAGTTCATCGAGCAATCGTGGGAAGATCACGCTGCGTTGCTCGATTGCAATCCGCTTAATATCCCATGATGGCTGCTCCAGAACCCGAATATGCCACCGCTCCAGCCCATGCTTTTCACACAGGTGGATACAGTGATCAGTGAAATATGCTTCATCACCATCCTCAGTAAGAATCAGAAGATGGAGTTCCCACGTATCGAAGTCCTCTGATCCAGTCTCGTTCACCCAGGTCGAAATATCCACCTCTGCAGCGTCCGTTACCGTCCGGCCAGATCGAACAGCAAGTCCCTCACTGTCCACATAGTCTTCCAAATACGCCTTGATATGGTCTCCGACCAGCTCAAAGTCCTGCTCCGGTGGCAGCCCAAGGATCGACCGAATCTCTGCACGCTCCTCCGGTGAGATATCAGACTGTGTCGTAATAATCGAGAACAGTTCTTCCGCCTCTGACTCAGGTAACTCCGTCTTCTCCAGTTGATCGGGATCCGGTCTGAAATCGTCCGGTCCAAGCGTCCCCGACTGGTCCGTGTAAATGATCCCGAGTGCTTTGAACGACTGGATCGTTGACCACGAAATCTCATCACCATCTCTCAGCCCATGTTTCCAGACAATCGGATTCCCTTCGTGTTTAATCTTGTACGTGATATTCCCAGCACCGGAAGGACGTGCCAGAATATAGTACCCATCCCCATCCACGTATTTATTGATCGTCGGCATGTCTCTACAGTATCACCAGATTTGAAATGTATCGTCTTGAGAGTATCGTCCATGCAAACCACGAAGCACGATAGCAGAGGAATCGGAACTGCACCGCATAAAACCGTCGTAGATGTAGTGATCGGATGGTTCACTGTTTTCGGCCTGGACAAACGGAGTCGTCGTGCTGCACCAAGCCTCTGTATCTTGCAGGCGGTTCTTGATAGGAGCGGATAGATTTTGACCCGAACTGGTATGTGAGTCTGCTGTACTTACCGCAGACGAGACAAGCCTACCACCTTCGATAGATCTCAACAGAGACGAAAATCCCACAATGGTGCCGTTACACACCTAATTCGTCTAGCGCATCCCGATGGGTCCGCACTGTTGCTGCTGAGACGTTTGCAGCCTCCGCGAGGGCCGACTGTGTGAGATACCACCTGTCTTTACAGGCCGCTTTGTACAGACAGGCAGCAGCGAATCCAGACGGACGAACACCCGTCGTAATACCTGCTGAGTCCGCCCGTTCAGCTAACTCTCTGGCTCGGTGGCGAATCCGATCCGGAACCTCGAGGTCCGAGGCAAGTCGGGGAACGAACTCGTGTGGAGAAACAGGCGCGGCTGGCAACCCAAGATCTGTGTTCATCGTCTTGTACGCATTCCGAACTCGAGAGTGCTCAACACGTGCAAGTTCCGTAACGTCCTCGAGCGTTCTCGAGAGTCCGTTGCATCGACAGGCACCGTAGACGCTGGCTGCGGCCATCGCTTCGATCGATCGACCCGGAAGAAGGTCCTCGTTCTGGGCACTTCGGAAGAGCTGACATGCCTGGTCCCGAATTGATTCAGATAACTCGAGCACGCCCGCAATTCGACGGACTTCACCGAGCCCCTGTGCGAGGTTGCGCTCGGCTTTCGACCGAAACCGTCCTCGAGAGTGCTCCCGTCGTAGCCGCCCCAACTGTCGTCGCTTCCGTCCAGCAAGCGTGTTCCCGTTTGCATCGGTTCCACGCCCAATCTCGGTGGAGAGTCCGCGATCGTGCCGGGCGGCCGTCAGCGTGGCACCTGTTCGCTTTCGCTCGTCTCGATCGCATGCTCGCCACTCGGGTCCGTGATCTGTTCGTTGTTCGTCGACGATGAGGCCACACTTCTCGCAGATAGTTTCGACCGTGTTGGTGGTGACTCGACCACCACATTCGGGACACTGGTTCGACTTCGTTTCATCTTGGACGTCTTCGTCAACCGTCGTCGTGTAGATGTCTCTCGTTGCCATGAGGTCCTCGAGGGACGTCGTGGATCGCGCTTCTCAGAATGCCCCTCACCCGAGAGGGGCTAATAAACACGCAGCGGAGCAGTTGACAGGCGTTTTCGTGCGGTGGCGAAAGCCCGGTTGTGAACGGAGTGAACAACCCGGAACGTGGAGGAGGGTGGGGCGGTGGGAAGTGGGTGAACGGGCATTAGTAGCAGCGAACCCACGGCCACCAAGTCGCGAGACCTTGCGAGCGACGTTACGACTCTCCGTGTATGGACACGTCCCGCAGTGAACCTGTCCACTCGCACGCCGCACACGTCCGTTCGTCTCGAGCGTCACTGTCGGTGCTGACGAGTGTCGTCACACCACAGTCAGGACACCGTTCGGAACACCGCTTCGACCAGGTGCACGCGTCGCATGTGAGCCCTGCAGTGATGTCGTACCTACCTCCATGGTCGAGCAGTGGTTCGTACCGGAGTTCGTCCGCCCCACACTCGGGACAACTGTCTGTTTCTGATACGACCTCGGTTACTGAGAGTGCAACTTGTACTAGCATATCAACTACCCCGCTACGCCCCTTCGGGCGTCCAACAAACCCACCGAGCGACTCGAGCGTCGCTCGAGAAGCCTGTCGCCCGAGGTATCGTAGTCCAGGTCGTGGCTGCGCGCGCAGCGCAGCGAGCACGGAGCGGAGGGTGGGGCGGTGGGGTCTGGGCCGGTCTGGCCCACAGCAAAAAAGGGGGAACTGTCCTGGCTATTCGTCCCACCACCGACCGCGTTCCGGGAACTCGATACGTGACCAGCCGGTCAAGGCGAGCGAGCATCGCCCCTGATACCAACTCTTGGCTGCCGCCCGGAACCTGACCGTCTGTCCCTCGCGAACCATCGTCTGATTCGACCGCTGCCAGATCGTGAACTTCGTCCGTCCGCTTTCGTCCTCGAGGAGCCCGACCTGCTGGATGTTCGAAGAGGAGGGCGTCCAGAGCTCGACTACCTCTCCTTCGACCGTTACCTCGCCGACCGGGACCTCCGCGATATCCGCGATCGGGACGATCGTTCCTGACTCGGCCTTGACCTCCTCGAGCGTCTCGAGGACTGCTGTCGTCACCTCCATCCCATCTTCTACTTTCTCGGCCAACCGCTTCGCGATGACTGCCCGCGACCAGCCGCCATCGATGCGCTCGCTGATCCGCATCGCCTGTCTGTTGACTGCTGCGAGATCGTCCTGCGACAGCCGTGCTCGAGGATCCACAGTGTCGGGTTCGTCGCGACCACACTGCTTGACGACGACTTCTCGCGTCCGTTCGGCTCTATCGTCCTGCCCACCGAGTTCGGCTTGGGCACTGATCAACTCGAGTTCCGCCTCTTGGGCTCGGATCTGCTCTTCGTGCTGGAGACTGACACCGTGCATCCGCCCATCACACGTATTTGCGATACCGTCCGGATGATTCGCGTCCACCTTCGCCTGGATCTCCATCTCGACCGTCGCTTGGAACGCCGGCGTGTCGTCGACGACTTCGACGCCGTCCTCGTCGACCACCGGGTCGGCTGTTTTCTCGAACGCCTGTTCATCGACCGAAACTACATTACTGGTAACGTTGTTACTAGACATTGGAATCACTTACAGGGTGATTTCCGCTGAAGACGCTCACTGGGCGTCTTCTACACCACGACTTCTGAGCCGTGGCTCAACCGGACCGCTCGAGCTGTCGCTGGGACAACTCGGTACCTGCCTCAGACCAACCAACTTCGACACATCGCCCAACCGGCCAGCTGACACCCAACTGACCCTCCCACCGCCGGCGGTGGGACCTGCCCGCTGCGACCCTCCGAGGCAACTACACCCCCCTCTTGGAGCGCAGGCGAGTGAGCGAGGACAGCCGGCGGCGCCCCATCGTGCTCGCTCGCGAGTACGATGGCGGCACCGTCCGGCTACCGCAGCCCGCTCGACGGTCCGCCTTGTTGGCTTCGTCGCGGCGCGGGCGGTGTGGAGAGCGCCGCGATGCTGGGAGGGGGCCCGCTCGCGCGGTGTGGAGCGAGCGGGAGCGGACCCAGCAGGACGCGGGCAAACCGACCGAGCCTGGCTCCGCAGCGCCACGCCGCGGTGTGGCGTGGCGACCGGCGCCGGCGACCGAGGGCAAACCGCGTCCCGACGCCTTCAAGGCGGACGCGCTCCCTCTCGATCAAACCCACCGGGTTTGCGGGAAATCTCCGCGCGCCTGAACCAAGGTCACCGGAGCGCCTGCCCGGACTGGCGTGGCGCCGCCAGGTGACACGCCACAGCCCGGCGGCTCGAGGTGGCCGACTGAAGGCGCGTCGGAGAAGACTGGAGGGAGGTGGGCGGAGTATGTACGCCGTAGCACTCGGAAGGGCCCGCCGAGACTCGCCCGTGAGACGCCCGCAGCGGTGCCCGCAGCGCAGCGAGCGGAGCGAGCAACACTGCGGGCGACGCGAGGAGCGTCACAACAAGATTCGAGACAGGAGAATCTGTGATTCGACTAAGCACCGCCGAGACTTGCCAATGAGGCGCCCACAGCGGTGCCCGCAGCGCCGCGAGCGTAGCGAGCAACGCTGCGGGCGACGCGAGGAGCGTCGCAATAAGACTCGAGACGGGAGAATTTGTCCAATTCGACCAAGCGGGCCACCCGAGGAAACGGCGTACGCGCACGACCGAGGGTCCGTCCGTCGATAGCAGACCGGATTAGCTACTCGGCGCTCGAGGTGAGCGACTCGACGTACTGCTCTTCCCACTCCCGCCGGGCTTCGAGTTCGCGCTGGCCACGGGCTGTGATCGTGTAGTAGTTCGTCCGTTTATCGAGTTCGCCTTTCTCGACCAGACCCTTGTCGACGACCTCGTCAAGGTTGGGATACAGCCGGCCGTGATGGATTTCGGTCTCGTAGTACTCTTCGAGTTCATCCTTGATCGCCAGCCCGTGGGGCTCGTCCTGGCCGGCGATCGTATACAAGACATCGCGCTGGAACGCTGTCAGATCGTACATATCGGAATTATTTCCTATCTGTTGATAAGGTTTCCGAGACGTAGTAGGAGAATACAAAATGAGAGTTACTCGAGCAGCCCGATCAAACGCTGTGGAACTCTCGCCTGTTGCAGGTTGGATTACCACCCGCCTTTGTCAGTTGTTACAGCGATGAACATGCTGATCTCCAAATCACTCTGTTTACTATTGACTCGAATCTCTCTTGAGTCACCTAGTGGTATCGATTCGTTTGGGAGGAGAACTCACATCACTCACTGAGAGCAGACGCATTCGTACCGCAGTGTGGCGGCATTCAGAATGTACCGGTGAACTGCTTCAGCAAGTGCCAACATTGCATCGGCTTGTTCGGCACTGGCGACCGTCTCGCGATAGTATACTTCGGCTCGGTTCTGCTTCCAGAGTTGGGTAAGTCGATCGGCGAACTCTTGGCTGAATAGATTCACTGTTGCACCCTGCTGGTACACCTCCGTGTGTTCGTAGCGTAGGTCCTCCCCAGATGCATGTCCACGATGCAGCAGATAGAACTGAATACTGCGCTCGGCGGCCACAAACGACGCCTCGATCACTACCGTATAGTATCCATTCTGCTCGCGGAGCGTTCGTGCTGCTTCGAGGAGTCGACAGGCCTTTCGTAGCTGAACGAGAGCGGTGTTTGAGACATCCAGATCGGATTCGCCAGTTTGCCCACGAGTCTGCTGAAAGGCCACCTCTGCGTCGGTGAGTGCTTTGTCGACGTAGCTATCGTCCATTCGTCAGCACCTCCTCTTTGAGTTGGGTGAGAGCGTCGGATCGTTCGAGCGTTAGTCCAGTGGCAAAGATCTCGCGCAGTCGATCTCCGTATCGGCGCGCACTCTCGCCGGATTCGACGAGGACGTGGAACTTGTACCGATCACCATCAAACGGTTGCTCATTCAACTCCGATGTGAGTTCGTCAGCAGTGTGTTGGGCTGTTGCCCGCCCATCATCGACGAGGACGAAGCAATCGATATCGCTACGTCGATCAGCATCCCCTCGAGCAACACTACCAAAGAGGACGATGCCGTGGATGTCGTCAACGTTGTCAGTCAGTCTCGAGACGAGTTCTCGAACTGGGACGTGGAACTCCGTTTGTGGGATCTGGATGATTGGATCGTCAGGCTTGCTGAGTCGAGCACGATTAATCTGCACGAGCTTCTTCCGCCCACTATGCTCAATCTCGACGAAGCCAACTGCCTCGAGGTCATCAACAGCCGCCGAAATGCTTCGATGCGGATGATCCGTCGCTCGGCTCAAATCCCGAATTCCGAACGCTGTATAGGGATTATCGACAAGCAATGTGAGAATCTCCCCAGTACAGGTGTGACTGAAGAGATCCGTAGAAGGAACAGGGACTGACAGCTCGAGTGATGCGCCCCTTTGGATACTTTTACTACCCATAGATAGATTTTGTTTCCAGTTCATAAATAGATGCTGGGAAGGAGGGCTTCCCCCGATGATGCTAATACGTCCGGTCCGGTTGGTGCTCGATCGACACGCCAGTGTTGCTGGTGCAGTTGCACAGATTGCATACGTTGATCCGGGGCTGTTCGAAAACCCCTCGCCCCTTCGGGGATGAAAAACACTACACGGCGGGTTCGACATCACTCTGAATCGCTCCCGAACAACCGTTTCGTCCGGTTCCACACAGACGGTGCCCTAGATTCGTCCTCGTCCGCTGAATTCACAGTGGGATTTTTCGTGAGCGGGATCTGTCTCTCGATTACGGTCTGCAAGTTGATCCGGTCCTATGTGTCTGCAGGCAACTGCGCAAGTTGGTCTTCCGCTCGAGACGAAAACACCCAGCCCCACTCGTCTTTACTCGTCGTCGGTCCCATATGCTGCTTTAATTTCCTCGCTCGAGCGGCTTTCACCGTCATCAAACTGCGCCTCGCTGATTGCAAGGTCTTTCCAGAATCCAGCACCCTCCGGATGATTCACTGACTCCCGCAGTGCATAGCGGATAAACTCACTACGGCTGTTGAATCCCCGCTCGCGCCACGTCTCATCGATGACTTCGCGGAATGACTGGGAAATTCGAAGGTTGATCCGCTCAATCTCAGGATCACCGTTGTTTGCTTCAGCTTTAGACATACGCTTGTACGTTCGTAGTACATACACAAACCAGTTCCGTCGAGGGTGCTGGAATCAAATCATGGCTACAGCACTCAACCGATCTGTACAACCACACACTGCGTTGTTCGCCTCTCTGGTCAATTACAGTCATTTCTGAACGCCTCACCCCTTCGGGGAGGCAATAAACTCGGCAGAAAGTTTTGGAACGGGCCTCATTCGTCCTCCCCGACGAACCGCCGTGCACGCGTCCAGATCGAGTCGTCTTGATCAGGACCCGTCTCATCCACCTCGGGATCCGAAGCCTGATCACGATGCTCGAGTTCCTCCTGATAATCACTGAGTTGTTCTCGAAGCGCTTCGTTGGTTGCCTCGAGGTCAGCGATACGCTCGTCTTTCTCCTCGAGTGTTGTCTCAAGGTCGCCGACGCGGTCAGACAACAGCCGATTCTTTTCGACCAGATACGCATGATTCTGCGCTGGCTCGTCACGGTTCTCGGTGGTCGACGACTCGCTTTCTTTGGAACTCGCTTCACTCGAGCCCTCTCGAGTGTCAGGATCGTAGAATTCGGAGGTATTTGCTATTGCTCGTTCGATGGTCTTTTCGCCGTACGTTGAGCCATCACCATAGTGGACGTCGTCCCACTTCTCCCGGAGAAGTCCTGATTGCCGGAAGAGTCGATCGACTCGAGCGTGGTCGCCACCGGTCCAGAACGCCAGCAAACAGCACAGCGCCATATCGGCTTCCGACTGGCTCTCGTACCCAGCTGTGTTCCCCTTCCAAAGACGCTCGAACTTTGATCCGTTCGACGCATTTCGCGCCTTCTCGAGCAACTCCTCGTCCTCGAGGTCAACGTCGATATCGACTGTCTTGCCCGTCGATATCTGCTCGCTAGTCGTGCCACGATTCTCGGATTCAGATTTCGCACCAGTATCGGTGTCCTGGACGTACTCTCCGTGAATCGCCTCGAGTGCATCCTGCCGATGAGCAACATGGTTAGGCGTCTCCTCGAGGTGATCGCCGGTCACGGTGAAAAACCGAGCCGTGTCGTACAGTTCGATGCTTCCACGTCGATTCCGGCCAGATGGGAGCTCACCCTCGATGAGCACATGAAACCCAGTTCCCGAGGGTGAGATCTCCGTATAGGAATCGAGTCGCTCGATAATGTCTTGAGCCACGTCGTCAACGTCCCCAGTTTCCGGATCCCGGCAGTCATCCAGGTCGACACCGACGATGGGGTCGTCGTCGGTAAACACAAACCCAACACCATCTGCCTCTCTCGAGTCAGCATACTCGAGCGCCGTCTTGACCGACGTCCATGTGGTCGGATCCGTCGAGGATGCAAACTCACCACTCCCCGGTGTCACCGGGATCTTCGTTGGCTTCCCATCTCGAGATTCTCCTCGCCAGCACACCCACTGGTCACGTTTTCGTAACTGCTCGGGAAGCACTGAAACTGTACTTTCAGACATCGCCGATCCACCTCGTGTTGTGCGTCCATCTGGTCGCATACCACTCATCAGTATTCTGATAAACATACCGTAAGCCGGTAGGCTGTCCGCACCCCTCTCCAACGGGTGCAACCCATTGTATACTAGTTGGTTTTTGGGGTGATTTTACCCCGGACAGTACTCCAGTCTGGTGGTTTTTACCCCGGACATCCGTTGAGCGGTTTACCCCGGACAAACAATTACCCTGGACAAGAACTGCAAAGGTGGAGAATAAACGGCATAGAGCTTGGTGTACGTCCGAATTGCTAATAAACCCACAAGTGGAACGGAACCACGGAGCATCGTACCCAACATACGTAACAGATGTGATGTTTATCATTGGTCGAGTAGATTAGTTCCTTCAGAAGTTAGGTCAATTCCAATGTAGACATTCACTTTATCGTCGCCATCTCTAACGCGATCACTATCATAGTCTACCGCGGTTGCGAGTTTCCGACCGAACCAGACCATGTTCGTTCCGTCCAAGTCATGAAGGTCGACCCAGTTGGAGTACGCCTGATAGAGGTCGTTCTTCGGCACCTGCGCTCCAGCGGTTTCCTCCACATACATTGCTGCGAACGCTTCCACACTATCGCCATTTGGATCGATCTCTATCGACTCATCTTCTTCAGAGATCTCTGATTCGACCACATCTGGCCGGGTTTCCCCTCTTCGAGTTGAAGTCGAATCGTCGGTTCGGACTGAACCAGTGGTCGATTTGGGTGGCCATAGCTCCGTGTCACTGGGGTTCTTCGGTAGTGAGTGTGTCTCACCACGGTGGAAGACGATTGGACTACCGTCTTCTGAAAGAATCAGCACGAGATAGTTATCGCGAGAAATGTCCCCATTGGAGAGTTCCAGGTTAGGAATGAACGGCTGCTTGATCAGCGTCCATTCCTGTTCGAAGTCGTCTCTCGAGTCGTAGACTTGAGTGTCTCCAGCCTCGTAGACTGTATACTGGCCGGTCTCTCGATCATGGCTATAGTAGGCGGGCACACTGTCTTTCGAGAGTGTCCCCTCATCTGGAACACGAGCGAATACTGTCTCACCATCGGAAAGGACAATCTCGCCGTTCTCTCGTGTCCAAACAGTTCGATTCGACTCAAATGTCTTGGGTCGAACTGCAGTGACGCCACCGTGAGCGGTCGCACCACCGCCAAAGGTTACGGCCTCATCGGAGTTGTAGAACTGTTCGGTACCATCAGCCCGCTCTTGCAGAGGCGGCGAGAGGATGTTTTCAACCCGCGTTGCCCATTCTGTCTTCGAATCGCCGGGTCGAACAACGAAGATTGGGATTCGATCCGCTTCGTGGGCTCGCTTGAGATTTTGCAGGACTTTCACGGGCCGGTCCGGTGTCGTCGTCTCGGCCTCAATATTGAAGACGACGTCGTGATCTGGGTGGGTTGCAACTGCGTCAGGTTGCTCGCTCCCATCCTGCTCGAGAATTTCGACACTGAATCCACGTTCGGTGAGTGCTGTTTCCGTCTCGAGGAGGACCGCATCGTGGGTTGAGCCACCGGCTGATCGAACAGTGCCTGTCTCAGGCTCGACGGATGTTTCTCCGTCATCAGTGAGCCGAATCACGATATCGTCGTTCTGCAGCGTCACCTCAAGGAACCGGGATCCCTCACGGATGTCCGGCAGCTCTTCGCGATCAAAGTCGATCTTGGGATCAGCCTTCTCAAGGCGGACTGCAAGTTCCTCGTCGACGGTAGCCACATCGACCCAGTCGTTTTTCTCTCGTACACCATCTCGAATCTGGACTGCACGAACAGCTTCTGCCATCGTTTCCTCAAGAATCTTCGTCGGATTGGCTGCCTCATTCGAATCACTATAGAGGAGATCATTCAGGATTTCAGCGTCCGTCAGCGGATCAGTCCCATACCGCTCGAGACTCTGCTCAATAATTCGATCGACAGCATCCGTCCCTCGAAGCGGTGGGTATGGAGGAAACGTCTGGATTAACACGGGTTCGGAGTATCGCCCGCCCGAGAGGGGAATCCGCGTCCAGACTTTGAACTGGTCGGTCGTAATGAGGTCTTCTGCCGTGTAGTCTCGGAAGCGTTTCATCAATAACTCGGCGTCGTCACTATCGTTGACCGAGAACGTGAGCAGGTTATCGCAGTTGTTCTGCATCGCTTTCAGCGTGTCCTCGTCGAATTGGGAGGGATACTGTGAGGCCAGAGTCACCGACAATCGCATCGACCGAGCACGAGCTAGCATCGACTCGATATCGAGATTGTCGCTGGCGATGTCGTCAAACTCGTCGCAGAGAACAAAGTAGGGATCCGGCTCAGTGTCGAGTTCGTATGAGCGGCGCTGAATAGCACTCCAGAGATTCCGCATCACACCCAGCGTGACCATCTTCTTGATATCCGTATTCTCGACCGGCGTTCGAACGATGACGATCCGGTCGTTGTCGATGATATCGCGGAAATTGATCGTACTCTCACGATGGGCGATGATCCGCCGAATCACTGAGTTCTCGACCCAGGATTTGATCCGTTTCAAAAGCGGCCGAACCGTCTCCTCTTCCATCTCCGCGATCTCGAGGCAAAACTCCCTGATGTAGGGATCCTCAACGTCGAGTGCGAAGTCTTCGCGACGATCGGCGTTGAGCAGGATGAAGTACATATCGATGATGGAAAACGGCTGCTCGGACTTCATCATCGCTCGAGCCATCGACTCAGTGATCGCCTCCATGTTGATGCCCCAGTAGTCGGAGGTGTCGAAGACCGCTTTCAGGTTCTCAACCCGATTTTCGATCTCGTTCTCGAGTTCCTCAGTCGTCTCGCACTCGGGGACTTCGAGGAAATTCATCCCGACTGTGTTTTCATGGGTGGTCGATCCAGGCTCGATCCAGACCACGTCCTCGAGGCGATGTTTAGGGAGCATCCGGAGGAGTTCACGAGAGTCCTGGCCTTTTGGATCGAAGTACGTGAAGCCATAGCCCGAATACGCCCACTGGACCATCATATTCAACAGTTGGGTCGTCTTTCCGTAGCCAGTCGTCCCAGCGATCCAGTTGTGCCGAAACAGGGAGTCAAACCGGAGCGGGGCTTCGCGAAATCCAGTCTGAGGATCCTCCGTATAGCCAACCCAGAGTGGGGCAGGGGCGTTGTACATCCCGGCTTCGAACATCTCCCGAACGTACGGGCCTGCAACCGTGCCTTCATCGGCTGTGTCCGTGAGGATTGGTTTGCCACCGACGCGAGTCGTGTTTTGATCGACGATCTGGTATTGTTCCCTGTCGGAGTTTGGTTGCTGATCAGAAGATGACTCAGCACCAGTGTTCTTGGTTTCTGTCTGGTCGTCACCACCTGTGGAGGAGATTTCTTCACCGGACGCATCATCTACTGGTTCGTGCTCACTATCGCTACTCGAGGGCTCCTCACCGGATCCGAAGAATCGATCAAATACCATCGAATCCCTCCTGCTCTCGAGGAGAGCCATCAGTGGTGACTGCCGTCTTCTCCGGCACAGCTGGTGTCTGCCCATCAACCGGCGATTCGTCAGATTGGTGTTGAGACCCATCCGATGGAAGCCGGTCACCCCGCTGAGTGTAGCGCCAGTCGATCTTTGGGGTTTCAATCTCCGCGTTGGGGATGTGTGCGACGCCGGCGAGCTCGTCGACAGTCATGATCATACGACGGTCGATCCACTCGCGATCGCGCATTCGATAGAGGAATTGCCGAAGTCGTTCAGCTCGTTTCCGTTCTTTGCGATGCCAGATAGGGTTATCGTCGAGTCCTTGCTCTGTGGTCGCGTTGTAGTACTTTCTGAACATCCCCGCAACCCCGCGGGCTCGAGCTTCGGCTTCGTCCTTCTCTGAGGATGCGGCGAGAACACGGATGTTCACGTGGAACGCCTGTTGACCCCGTTGCTGTTCGATCGTTTTCGCAGCCTGCTTGTCCTTCTCGCTCGCCGGTCGGGTTCGAGGGTTGAGCCACCCAACCGAGGTACCTTGGCGAAGTGCGTGCGCGAGTTCGTCAACGCTGTTGTGCTTGAACCGGTCACCCTCGGTCCACGACTGTTTCGCCGGTCGAAAAACAACCTGCGTGACGACTGTACTGTCGTCGAGTGAGAGCATCTCGCTGGTGATTTCGCCGTAGGGGTCCGTCTCGAAGCCTTCGCTGTTGTGATGGCGGATCGGGTAGTACGGGATTTTCTCCATCTCGAGCCAGGCGCCGGCGACGTACTCGTCAGAGTCAATCACCGGGAACGCATACCCGTCTTCGACAGCGAAGATTTCGCTATTCGCGTAGTTGTTCCCGACGCGACGGCGGAATTTGTCGGCGGCTGCCTCCGTGGCAGCGTGCATATAGAAGGTGATCTTCCCCTGGTCGAACCA
>NZ_FOZS01000012.1 GCF_900116205.1 Halostagnicola kamekurae
GGTGTCAACCGGTCACGGAAAGCCGTTCACGACTGGGTGCAGAAGGCAAATCTACAGCCCGCTAGCAACGCAAGTCCGGATCACGTTGCGCTCGACGAGACGGTGATCCGAATCAATGGCCAGCAGTTCTGGCTGTACGCCGCTGTCGATCCCGAGACGAACGAATTTCTGCATTTACGGCTGTTTACGACGACTACGACGGCATTGACGCAACGGTTTCTGCGAGAGCTTCGTGAGAAACACGACGTTGAGGACGCCGTGTTTCTCGTCGATCACGCACACCATCTAGCGGCTGCATTGCAACGAGCCGGGCTCCGATTTCGATCCGAACGACACGGAAATCGGAACACTGTCGAACGTGTCTTTAGAGAAATAAAACGGCGGACTTCTTCATTCAGCAATAGCTTTAGTCACGTCGATCCAGCGACCGCCGAAACGTGGCTACAAGCCTTTGCCGTCTGGTGGAATTCGCGTAACTAAACACGATGCTTTTAACCTCTGAACAGTGGTTAGTACTCGTGACATTGGCATACGTGGTTCTCACTTTCCAGCTGGTCAAAGAGACGAAAAAAGCTCGTGAAGATGACCGACAACAAGAAATCAATCGCCAGAAACGGGAGTAGAGAGTCTCAGAAGGGCTCTTTTAGCAGAGATTGGACAGAATCTGAGTAAATTAAATAATCTTGACACTAGTCGGACTAACATGGAATTTGGTGCAGATGTGTTTTATAGTAATATTTATCTGAATAACACAAATGGAATCGGACTGTTAACCCCATCAGAAGCGGAAGCAGTGGTTGAAGCGTTTACCGAACTTATCGAGAATCAGAAATTGATACGAAAGGGACTAGAGATTGATGACAACCGGCATGGAAAAGGTTCTACTGCTATCTCCAGTAGGCGGTTCAAAGACCTTCAAAGAAAGTTAGAGCAAGCTCGTGACGAACTTCAAGGCTGCACCGATTCTAATCCTTTGGAAGACCTAACCCAGAGGGATGAGGATGCGATGGAAGTTCGTTTGTAATCTCAGACGATGTACTGTTCATTCTATCCACAATCATCTTCAATAATACAACAGTAACATGTTGGCAATATCGTGCAATCATATCTGCCCCGTCATCAAATTTTTCCAGTACACTCTGGATTGACTTGTATGGAAAATTTGAATCCAGATTCAGGCGCAGAATGGGTGAATTACGTTGTGTTCTTGGTGATTGGGATGACTCTGCTGGTATTCGGGGGAGCGTTCTATGAACTGCTTGGTGACATGCTAATGGGGGATCTCCAAGCTGCGGATCACCTAGCATCTATTTTGTCCGCATTTGCGACAATAGTCCTAGTTGCTGTAACAGGATGGTATGTTAGTTTGACCTCGAATTTAGTAAGCCAAACAGAGAAACAACGACAGCAGGAAAGGGAATTAGAAATTTCGAGACACGAGACGCGGAAGCAAAATCTAAGACAAGCATTCCTCATTGAGCTTAATGAGATCTCGAGTACATTAAGGGAAATTGCTAAAAGTGGAGAAGATAATCAAGTCACTCCTAATAAGTATCTGGATGTTCTAATGCCAACAATTGTCTACGAGTCAAATGCAGATCAGATTGGGATTCTAACGGCAGATGAAGCGACTTCCTTGACTAACATCTACACTCAATTACTCCACCTCCGCGGTTTGTTAGAGTCATACAGTGAGATCAAGGAAAAAGATGATCTAACCAGGGATGAGAAGGCCAAAAAAGAACTTACCGAGTCTCTTGGCTCTCCAATGGCGGCTATTATCCTGAATGAAATAGAAGAAGTTGAAGACCTAATGGTGGAAGAAGTAGAAGAAGCGAGGACAATTGACCAATTGCCAGAAGCACTTTAGAAGAAAACAGAAATATAGACGATCTAACTCTGCGTCTGACCTAAAGTGTACGACGATTTTCTTTCACTTCTCTCTCAAAAGCAGTGTCCGAGAACTACTGTAAAGTCGGACGAAACGAGCCTGATTTCAGTCTGAGTACCGCCGAAAAAGCTAGGTTCCTATCCGTTTTTGTCCGACATGCAGGCAAACCGGACACCATGAATCTGCAACAGCATGAGAACCGCGACGATATGAAGGTCTGGCTCAGCCAGAACGAAGTAGAACAGTTGCTCGATGCTGCCGACGGAACTCAGCAGCGGATCGCCTTTGCGCTCGGTGCGCGCTGCGGGCTCCGTTCACACGAGATACTCAACGTCGCTCCCGAGGACATCGTCAACACCGACGCCGGGACGATACTTCGAGTCTGGCACGGAAAGGGTGATAAGTTCCGCGAGACACCCGTCCCGCGTGATCTCGCGACGACCATCCGCACGGTCGACGACGTTCGCGATGCATCCTCGAGCATGTCGCTCGTCGAGATCGCGAGTACGCGCTCGCTTCGGCGGTGGGTGCGATCGACTGCCGACGAACTGCACAAGGAGACCAAAGACGCCGGCTGGTCACACCTCGGTTTCCACGATCTCCGACGGACCTGGGCGACCGCGCTAGCGTCTGCTGACGTTGATCCATTGCTTGTATGTGACTGGGGAGGGTGGAATGATCTCGAGACATTTCTAGAACACTATCGGGGTAGCTACAGCCCTGAAGCACAACGGAGAGAACGGGAGAAAGTGGAATGGCTGTAACTCCACTGCCAAACTCTGGGTTGAAAAGATAGAGTTTAAAAATTCGATTCAAAGTAGCCTTCACAATTTTGTACCTCCCTTATAGTAGTAGTACTAATGAGCGTTCAGGAACTCAACACCGTAATTTCAAAGCTGAAAGAGAGGGACTTTGAGAGGGAGGAAGAACTCAGGTCTTTACTACCGGAGTTTGTGGAAGCATTAGAGTATGATTCTGAGAACTTATTTTTCGAAATGTCGATTGAGATAGAAAGCATTCCCGAACCATCTGAGCCGGTCCCAAGTCCTACGGTTGATGCTGTAATCAAATCCAACTCTCGATCACCTCCTTGGATGGTGATTTCTGTTCAATTGATGTATGAACCAGTACGCTTTCCGGGACATCGGGGTGAAATGGCTCGAATCGAGGAAGAACGTCTGCGAACGATCTATGAAAATACCCCTGTAGAGCAGGCTATTATCTTCTCTAATGAACTAATCACATATATATCAGAAGGGGATTTTTCAGGAATATCGATTAATGATTGGACGGGATCCAGCAAGACATTATATGAGTCTCTGAAAGCACCAGATTCTCTTCCTCACCAAGAGTCCATATCAACCGAAGAAGAACACAAGGGTACTGTAGAATCAACTCATTTTGAGATAGATCTTGATGAATATCAAACTACCCTCAATAAGGTTGAAAATGCAGAGTCCTCTCCAGAGAAGGGTGAAGCGTTAGAAGAATTATCTACCCTTCTTTTCAATAGTATATCTTTTATGAACGTGAGAAGAAGAAATCTCAGGAATTCGTCATCAGAGTTAGATGTTATAGTGGAGAACAACCAGTCAGACAACAATCCTCTCAAAAACTATGATCGGTTTATTCTAATTGAGTCAAAAAACTGGAAAAAGCCCGTAGGAGCTAGCTATGTTCGGGATTTTATAAGTAAAATCCGTTCTATTCAAGTCGATTTGGGAGTGATAGTAGCCCCAGAAGGAATTACTGGAAAAAGGGTGAAGACGCAGTAGATGAGTTGAACAAATGCTACCAAAATAGCGGAATAGTTGTGGTCGTTGTTGATAGTAGTGATCTACAATCCGTATTAAATGGAAATAGCTTCTATAAAATATTAGATAATAAAATATTCCATAGGAGATTTAGGAAAGTAACATGAAGGCATAATTGGTTTTAGTTGTATTCGGACAGCGACTGAGATTTCTCGGACGGTCGCCGAGAGCGGCGACTTTGATCTTGTCGAGGTAGTTGGTTCGCCTCAAGAGTTCTGATCAAACAATCGTCTACTGGCTACGGACACCTATTCCCGGATAACGAGATTAATGGCATCACTTGCGTCAAGAGTTTAACGCTATTCGTCCCTGCCGCAGAGGAGTGCGAAACTATTGATGTCCAATGGATCAAAGTGGTATTCTGTGATTTCAACAGGACTGAACGAGATATTTCACGAAACTCACATCCCCTGCTAGATTCCCTGTTAGGGGTGTCCCTAAGGGAGACCTCATCAAAACACATTCCTACATCTGCGGGCAGAACCCCACGGGGGTGGACACCGATTCTATGCAGAAAGAAGCAGAGTTTGCTGGAAAACAGCCCATCTAGATAGTGTTGCCACTAGCGAGATCGTTTCAGCGGAGGTGCTGCCACGCAACGGATGCAAAGGATTTCGTATCAGTTTCGTCGATCGATCGGAGCCCAGAGTCGATCTCCTTCTTGTAGCGAATCTTGGCCATCCGATAGCGGTCCTCGGGCATGTCAGCCGCAGTCCAAAGATCGTACCCTTCGCGGATCTTTCGCCTGATGTCATCGACGACGCCGAATTCTAAGCGAAGCGCGTTTCCATCACGATCACGAATATCGATATCGTGTTTTGCGGCCCACGCGATGAACGCGCTCGTCGACTGATCGAGACCTCGTTCAGCCGCTTCAATCGCTTTGGCACCGGCTTCTGCGGCTCGTCTCGTCGCTTCTCTGGCCTCTGTCACTGCATCATGGACGAGATCGGCGATGTACTTCGACCGAAGAGAGACCTTCCCGTATTCCCGTTCAACTAGTTCCGGGATCGTGTTGAGGGCTCGGCGAACACTCCCTGGATGTCGGTCTGTTTCATCAGCAATATCTTGCGGACTTACCTCGCCTCCATCAGTTATGAGAAATTCAAGGGACTCCCATGCTGTCGGAGCGATCCCATCCGCAAGATGTTTGATAACGACGGACTCTTGGCGGTGTTTGATCTGAGTGAAATCCAACTCGAGAACATCACGATCTCGATCCGAGTCTTCAGCTTGGAAGTATGCATCTGTGACGTAGGTGCCGATTCCTGATTGAAGTGGAAGACCAGCTTCGGCGAGTACGCTAAGAAGCGTCTCCTCGAGTTCACGATTGAGTCGGTCAATATCAGCCGGCGATGCATCGAGCTGCTCGTTCCAGAACGAACGCTGATAGGATACGCCAACTTTGGGATGGGCTATGGAGCGGTTGCTGTCGAGACTGACTGCATGCTGTGCGTAGTAGTGCTTCACTTCCTTCGGTAGTTCGTGCGATGGAAACGCCTCACGGACGCGATGCGGGCCGAGAGTGGCCGTGTGATAGTATCCAGGTCGATCCCGCCCATCTTCATCACTGTCGTACTGAACGAGCTTCCGTCGTCCTGTGCGGTCGTTCTCGAGTAAGTGACCCAACTGAGCGATCGGACCGTCTCGAGCGTGCACCGATCCACTCTCGTCCTTGTAGATGCGTACATACCGTTCCGCATCCAAGATCGTCGAGAACTCGTGTAGTTCATCGAAGTATCGGCTATTGACACCGACCACTCGCATCGCGTGCTGGATCAACGGATGGTAGCAATCGAACTCGAAGTTCGAACCCTGAACATGGAGATTCACGCCTTCATCGAGATTGTCGGGGACAGAAATTTCTCCGCCGTGCTCGCTTCGCATTCCCTGCCAGCGCGGAGCGAGATGGACGTGGAACGACCGTTCACCGACGATATCTTCCTCACTCTCGACTCGAAGATCAAATTCGCGCATCT
Organism: Halostagnicola kamekurae; assembly: GCF_900116205.1. Taxonomy (NCBI): domain Archaea; kingdom Methanobacteriati; phylum Methanobacteriota; class Halobacteria; order Halobacteriales; family Natrialbaceae; genus Halostagnicola; species Halostagnicola kamekurae. The sequence continues at coordinate 5,685 of NZ_FOZS01000012.1, forward strand.
CTGCGAGCCGAAACTCGGTTCCAGTGGGAAGTTGCTCACCTGGGTGCTCGAGTCCTGAATCCCGATAGGATAACGTCACTCCCCACTCCTCGTCATCAAATTCGAACGAAGCGTGCTGGCTCCCATCACCGTCTTTGATCCGACGATCGCATGCAAAGAACGGATCGAGACCATGCTCGGCGAAGAGGAAGTGAGCCGCGAACTCGTGGGGCGCGGTCTCGATCAGTTGCACCCGCGCTCACCTCCCGTACCAGCATCGGCGAAGAGACCCCTGAGTAGGGGGTATGTCGTTACGGCATGTAAACCAAGAAGGCTATGCCGCCTCCCGGATTTGAACCGGGGACAACGTGAGATGGCCATGAGTCCGAGTGACCTACTGGCGAGGGGGATAACACACTGCTTCCCAGTTCATAGATCTCGTGGGATAAGGACGGTTTCAGTTTCAAAAGTTCGGGTAGGGCGTAGGGCCTATATTCCCTTCGGAAAGCTATGAGTGTCCCGTTGGTGAAATTTAGATGCCCTAACATACCAAATTGGCATTGGTGAATCGCTAGATGACGGCGACTTCTGGCACTAACTCAGGCAGTTCAATTTATCACCCTTGGACAATTCGGCTTCAAGTTCTAGCGAATCTCTGCTGGCGGAGTGGTTGTGCTCATTCACAGGACAATTTGAGATGCGGTGCTAAAGCAAGTATTTTAGTACCGACACAAACAGGTACAGCGTAATGGGTGTCAACTCGAGTGGTGATGAGGATACTACAACCACCCTTGAGACACATCAGGAAACACTCAACACAGACAACATCACGTTCGTCGACGCTCTCAACAGCGAAATTAGCACGGTCCTCGAGAATACGCCCAATCTTCAGTACGACTACGTTCTTGGCGATGTCTCCGACTATGGTGTTTCCGGAAACGGACATGCACACTTCGATCTCGTTCACGAAGACTCTACGATCCACTGTGTAATCTTCAGCCATCGACTCCATTCGTTCGACATCACGATCGATGACGGGACGCACATCGCAGTCAAGGGAGAACTGTCGTATTACGCAGCAAATGGCAGTGTCTCACTTATTGTAGAGGACTTTGTCGAAGTCGGAGAGGGGAACTACCAGCAAACGTACCAAGAGAACAAGCGAATTCTCGAGGAAGACGGCCTCCTGAGCGAGAAAACAAAGCAATCACTCCCCGAGTTCCCTCGGCGGATCGGACTCATTACGAGCGTAGACAGCGATGCCCGTGAAGATGCCGTCACAAGCATTCATAGTCGCCATCCTGACGTAGATCTCGTCATCAATCATACGACCGTCCAGGGTGACGATGCGATGTTGTCGATGATGCAAGCGATCAGCGAACTCGATGATAATGCCCGCATCGATGTGATCGTGCTCACTCGTGGTGGTGGATCAGAAAAGGACCTTCGCGTATTCAACGAGACACCGCTTTGTCGAGTAATTCACAATACCACGACACCATTTGTTGTCGGTGTCGGTCACGAGAACGATCGGACACTGGCTGATGAGGTCGCAGACAAGCGCGTCATGACGCCGACATACGTAGGCGAGATCGTACCCAAAAAAGAGGAACTCGAAACCGAACTCAGGGACGTCACTGATCGGTTGGACCGTGTATACGAACGAACTGTCCAGACTGAACTCAAGGCGACTGTGGATAATCTGGATACTGCTTACGAACAGCAGGTTGACAGCAACCTCACTACGTTTTCAACAGACCTCGATCACGCATTTGAAGCACTCACGTCTGAACGGCTCACGGCGCTTGAAACAGAACTCAAGCATGCGCTGGAATCCTTCGAACAGCAAAAATCCCACGAGAAAGAGAAAGTTCGGGAGCTCACGGGGCGATTGAACAGTGCATACCAGCGGACAGTCCAGACACACCTCGAGGGAACAGATGAGAGGCTCGACAACGCCTACAAACAGCATGTAACCAGCGAACTCGCTACGTCCTCAGCAGACCTCGATTACGCACTAGAGTCCTTCGAACAGCAGAAAGTCCACGAGGAAGAGAAAGAAGCAGTTGCGCAAGAGTACAGCGAGTCACAACGCCGGCAGCAGATCACGATCGCCGTACTCGTGATTCTCGTGTTGCTGTTGCTCGGCATCCTTCTGTTAAACCTATGAGCGACACACCAGACATCCCAGACGATGCATCGATTTCAGAGAAGACAGAGCGCCTCGAAGAGATTATCGCACAGCTCGAGGATGGAGAGGTCTCCCTCGAGCGAGCAAATGAACTTCACACGGAAGGAACTCGTCTTTTAGAAGACTTGAGAGAAGACTTAGATATTGGCGACGGGGCAATCACTGAAGATCGATAGCCTCGGAGTTAACATCGAACCTGAACGGATCCGTACCAAGTCAATCTGTTCGTCTACCTGCTTGATTAAGAGCAGAAAGTGCCGTAGAACACTTCTTCCGGTGTTGATTACACCCGGATACGTGGCTATATCGTGATTGCCTTTGGAGCCCAACCTGGTGACGAGCCACCATCGAAATCGAGCAAGTTCAGAAGAACGTCGCGTTTACGAGTATTGTCGATAGCGACCCGCGAGCGCTGTGAAAGTCCAGCCAGATAGCCGGGAACTTGATCTGTTCTCTTAATCTGCTTACGCCGGTGATCTTTATGCGCCAGTTAGAGTGAGGTGCATACTTGTGTGCCTCGAGGCACGAATGAGTACAAATCGATCACCCGAGAGCGACCCGAATCGAGATAGCCCGACAGACGAGTATACAAGCGACCGTGACCGCAACTATCCAGAAGATGTTGCCCGACTGAACGGATACGAACTCGTCGCAATCAACGAGTGGCTGCCAGGTATGGAACCAACACCGTACGAACTCAATCTCACTGATGGCTACGAGTATCGGACACGCTACTGGCGTTGCAGGAGGTGCGGCCAAGAGCACAACCATCGCGACGAGTTCACCACCCCCTTCGAACAACCCCCAGCCACCGACCGCACTCGAGGCAGGTGCCTATTCAGTCGACGACCCACGAACTCGCCGTGCACTGAACGAAGGGCTAGATATCCGCTTTGGGGCAGTGGGTCCGATTTACGAGGGTCTGTCTTGGTAATTTCTCGTTTAATACTTCTCGAAGGCCATCTGAGTAGCTTCCTCCTCAACACGACGACAGAGGCCCTCAATCGCTTCTGGTTCCAGTGATTCGATTCTGTCTATACGGTGTGCGAAATTCTTCATATAGTGTCCTTTCAACCCGACTACAATTGTACCGTGGTTTTTCGCGTCTTCTGTGCGTGCAGGCACTGACACGATATTATCGAACTGGTCATCGACGAGTTCCCGGTTGAAGACTACTCCAATACGGTCAGAACGAACGTTCTGAACCATATTATCGATGTCAATGCTGGTATAGTAATCTTTCCCGAGAGTGAAGAAGACTACATCGTAGTCTGATTGGTTGAGCACCTGCTCTAAGTCGTCCTGAATGCTGAGTTGTTTAGATCGTTCCCTGATGTCGGTAACGCCCATCGAACTGAACGTCACTTCGTAGGGTGGCAACGGTTCGTCCTCAGAAACGAGGCCGAAGCCTGCACTTATGAAGTACCGCCCAACATCGTGCCCTTCCCCTTTGAGTCGTCTAATCGCTTCTTTCACGAACTCCTGCTGTCGTCCCGTGTAGAGATCCTTGGCGTTGATTCCAGGAACATTATTTCGCTCTAATAGCTCTTCTCTCGAGAATTGGAGCGTCTCTTCATCATCGAAGACAGGTGCACCTTCCGGGAAGTTCTTCGAACCAGAGCATTGGTCGATTACCAAAATATCGAGCCCATCCTGGACATTGATTTTGGGAGGGTGAGGCAAGAAGTCGTCTCCAGCTATGTAATTCTCTCCGCACGCCTCCAAGGCACTCTGTCGTAGTTTCGAAGGGTCTTGGAACGTCTGAATTGTACAATCGTTTTGCTCCACGGCATCTACGACGTGCTCGTCGATTTCTCCGTCAGGTGTGTGGAGGAACACCTTCTGGTACCGCTTTGCTTGCTGACCAAGGTTTTCAGCCATGCGACTTCGGGCAAGCGAAACGCCGGAGGGAGTATCGCTCCACCACTCACGTACACCACTAGCATCTAGAACGCCAACTTCAGCAACAGGGAGATCATGTACTTGCTGCCAGAAGTCCGGGTGTTTGGCTCGCAGGTAGTCCTCAACAGTTTCGTAACTGTTCAGAGATGCCGTTCCTCGAGTCCCGATGAGGATTTTCGGTAGTTCATCGGTAAACTCATCATAGAACCGTCGTGTGTTGTGGAACCCTCGTCGACGGTTGCGATCGTTACCACGGAAGATACAGACCTCGATACTATTCTCGATACAGATCGAGCAATCGCACTTATCCCAAGGCCGGTTTTGCAGTGTTCGCTGGTACTCTTCCAAGAGGTCTTCGTCGCCGATCCACGTCGCATAATCGCGAACGGCAGTCCAAATCGCGTCGTAAGCAGTTTCAGGATCGTCGTTTTCCAGAATGGTAGTCATACGCGGGAAATCCTCGAACTCCCGTTGCACGAGGGTTAGTAGGTCAGCGTACTCATCAAAGTCAACTGGATCTTCGGGATTGTCCTTTTGAAGGAGTTTGACCAGTTTTTCCCACAGATTGTCCCTGAGCTTCGTCTGGAGTTCTCGGGTATACTCGAAGTCATCTCTGAAGGCTGTTTCAACCTCCTCAAGCAGAGCAGTTCCCTGAGACAGAGAAACATCATATTGCTCGTCGTGACGATGTTCACGGAGATACTTTTCGAGGGCCGTCGTTACTCTCGGGGAACGTCTGAATTGTTGTTCTGCGGTAGTTAGTAGATCATCGTATTCGTCGAAGCTAACCGGATCTTCTGGATCATCTTTCCGAAGAAGTTTGACCAGTTTTCCTCGAAGGTTGTCGCTGAAGCTCGCTTGGAGCTCTCGAGCGTACTCGAAGTCCTCTCTAAAAGCGGTTTCAACTTCTTGGAGTAGAGATGCGTCGTATTGCTCGTCGTGACGGTGTTGACGCAAATATTCTTGAGTGGCCGGAAGGACTTCTTCTGCTTTCTTTTGCCACTCATAGAATGCGTCAACGATAGACTCCCCAGAATCGTAGGCTCTCAAGGCTGCTAACGTTTCGCGGCCGCGAAGGGACTTCTCTACGGCCTCTGCAAGAGAATCACGGTTAGATGGGTAACGCACTCGAATCGCGTCGTATCGCTCGTCGTTGTCAAGCCGGTAATTCTGGCCTCCGGTCCATGCCGAACGGAGCATACTCGCACTATCGAAACTGGTCATCCCCGATCGACCGACCGTCTCGAATCCTTCACTCTTCGCAAACCCGAAAACGTGTGAGTCAATGCGAGTGTCGTTCTCGCGTTCAAACTCCTTTGCAGTCTTTCCGACGCCCTTCACGATTTGCCTGACGTCGTGGATGGGGCTGCCAGCGACGCCACCGATACCGAGATAATCGTATCCAATGTCGAGAACTTCCTCCGCGGCCTCGATATACGTTTCCGGGTTCCAGCCCTGTATCGCTACCATTAGCCGGAACGGGTAGTTATCTTGATGGTACAGGTCGTACATCTCCTGAGCGTTCCGGAGAGTGAGCTTGTAGCGGAATGCTGCGTCATCCTCTCGGTACACAGCTCTGGGATCGCGAGCTAATCGCGCAAGTACCGTATCGACATCGCCTTGGAAGTCTTCTGGAGCAAAGGCCTCGACGTCCTCCTTCGATTGAGTACAGATTGACGGTTCGTACTCCTCAACATAAGTAGGCCATTCATGGGGCCACTCGTCGGCCATCAAATCGACGACATCAGTCAATGCATCGGGGATGTCACCCTTTTTGAAGTCGGTGTGGAAAGCGCGTTCGTCGAGATACAGTCGGCCCTTGTCTTTCCCCGAACCCAAAACGAGGTGATCGATAGTAACGCCGACTGTGACTTCCAGTGTTTCGTAGAAGTCGAGCATCTCGGCGTTCCCGTATGGAGGGAACGGGAGTGACTTGTAGCCCCACGCGCCGCAGTCGCTGATCGTCGGAAGCCATTCTGGAACGGACAACACCGGATCATCGTAGACCCCGTACTCGGCAAGACGATCTGCCTTGCGAGTCGTCTCTTCAACCTGCTCACGCGAAATTAGCACGCCATCAATTGGGGTTGTGTCGCGTTCGAAAATATCCCAGATGTAATCTAGATCTCGCTCCTGACGGTCGAGAGTAGAGAGTTCGTCGTGCCGGAAATCGTAGTGGGAATCAACCGCATCGTCCCACTCAGGAACGTAAAATCTCACAGATTCTATTCACCGTCTTACGCTAAGTTGGTTCCTCCTTATGAATCTCCCCAATCCGGTCGAGATCCGCGCCGGGAAAAGCCTCGCCGTGTCTAGAGAAGGAAAATGTTGTTAGCTAGTTTCACACGCAAAACACATCCGATTAACTGAAACCGTTGCAAACAAGTGATACGAAGAAATCGCATATCAGGTACTACAGGAATTAGAAGACGTTAATATCGATAGCGAGACGTCCTTCTTCCGTAGAATATACCATCTTAGACTTACCATGTTTTTCGGCACGGACAAATCCTCGTTCTTCGAGCTCGCTAACGTGACGGGCGACAGTGCTCTTCGCGACATCGAGTGTGTTCGAGATAAACGTCAGTGACGTCTCCTCATCAACGTCGACAATCGTCTCAAGGGTCTCAACAACGGAATCGCTTAAGGGGTCCACGAAGTTGGGGATCTGAATCTCTGAGACGGATCCGGTAATATCACTGAACTGGAGAACTGTATCGATAGCATCGCGTGAGAGAAAGGCGGAGAATGCGACGGGGAGATATATATCTCGTGCACCTCCACCAAGAACGAGGACGACGTCGTCGCTTTCGGATTCCACCCGATCGATGCTACGACGAATACCCTCGTAGAAGTCTTCGGGATCGAGTGCGACCGAATCAACGGTGACATTTGGTTGTAGTTCGGTAACCATTCGACGTACGTCCTCACGTGCCTCGTTCGACCGGTCATTTTCGCCGTCATCCGCTGGGTGTACCAGAGCGATTTCGTCGCCCTCTTCAAGTCCGTGGGTGAGTACTGGTCGCGTGACACGGGTACTGTCGAATCCGATCGTCGCGATGAAGGTAGTCATTCGTGTCATCGTATCGGATGTCCCATATAAAACGGTGCTGTTGCACGACAGTAGAACAGTACCATCTTGTTGTACCAATTTGCAATAGTTGATTAAGGCGTCAGGCCAGTTAAGACGAGGAATCACAAAGACTTTAGCTAGAAAAGCAATTTGGTTTCATAGATCTACAATCCACTCAGTGAATACTGGTACACTGGAATAGATATCACTTTAACAGAAGTTCTAATGCGATGATACCCCCTCTCAAAAACACGAGTAAACCAAGCGAAGTTACCGCGGCCAGCGATTGACCGATGTACCGACATCAGAACATGGTTGCCACGACACATAGTGGAAACACTGTAATAGGATGACTACAGGACACTGGTATGAACGGTTCGACGACTCAGAACCGATTCAACTCGTCGATATAGTCCATACGAGAACGCCGACGATCGTCGTCAGGGACTCGCAGTTACAGAAGCGACGGAAACAGGCGCGAGCACAACTTCGTTCTCTTCCGCTCTTTCAGTCGCTTGGGCTGAATCGAGTCGTTCATACTGATCTATGGGACAACGAGTATAGCCCGATTGATTACGAGCACATCTCGAGTGAAGACGCAGATCCTGAAGAGGTTGAGTTCCCCCTCGTGCACGTGGTTACGCAGGATGGTATCCTCGAATACGGCGAAGAGGACCTCGTTCGTCGACTTATAGAGCGTTCACTCGATGAGGGCGGACAATACGTCCTGATCACGGACACCACAGCACCACAGACACCGAACTACACAAAAAAGCCAGGTCGGTCTGTCGTGGATGACTTTCCAGCTATCGCAGTCCGCGATTACGCCTCGCTGGCGAACTCGTTCGGGGAGGATGTCCTTGGCGGACGATCGCGGATCCCCGTGGTCGACACTCGGAACGTGTTCTTCCACGCCGCGTCAGCGATCCACGATGAGGCAGGCGCTCCGGCGGACAGCATCGAAGCGGTGTTCGACTACACTCAAGCACCGACCGATAGCCCGGTGTGGGATTCGGCCCGCTACTTCCTCGAACACGACCTCGACAACGTGCTCGAGGACTACGCAGACCACATCCGTGAAGCCCTCCGCTCGTGGATGGAAAGGGGAGACACCCAGCGGGTCGCCAACCACATCCTAGAGGTGCTTCGGGTCTGCGACTACGATGCATCGACTCTCGAAAATTATCGACAACGAGACGCCAAATATCGATGACTGCCACCTACAAGACGAACGACAACAAACCGAAGCAAGATCTCGTAAACTACTCGACGGTTCGCGTCCCCGAATTACGGCTCATCTATCGTACCCTCGAGGCTGCTGGGGGCGAGTCAATAAACGTGTCCACGCTCAAGGACGCGATAGTACCGAGCGACGACAACGGCTCGAAGGACGCCGACCATCTCGGAAGGTGTCTTAAATTCCTTCGTGCGATCGATCTCCTCGAACGTCCGGAGGACCGCATGGTCTCACTGCTCAATAAGGATGTCTATCCCAACCTTTCGTTCGAGCTTCGGTTACTCTACCACTTGAACCGTCAGGAACATCCACAGGATCACATTGTGGAGGCCCAGCGCGTTGCCTTCGAGTTTGCCTCGAAGACAGTCGAGCGTGAGCGTCTCATAACTGAATTCAATAACGAGGTGGAGCACATTAACTGGAATAAAACGAAAATAAATGGCTGGTATCATCTCCTCGAAGGCATTGGCGTATTGTCGTACATCGATTCTCGAGAGTTGGTGCTGTCGCCGCGGCCAGCGCTGCTGTACGAACTCCTCGAGACTTTCCGAGATGAGGAGAACTCGACCGACTTCGGCGCCGCGGTCGGCTGGATTGAGGACAAGTTCCTTAGCGTCCTCACGACCCGCCCTGGGACGCCGAGGCTCCATCAGGGTGTCACCGACACACTGCAAACCCTGATGGATGAGGACTACGTCGACGTGCGCGGAATGTCAGATGCGAATAACGAGGTCGTACTGCCTTCGACACACTCCCGAAACGAGGAACCAAACGTGACGAAGTTCGAATTGAACGACTGGCCGGAGGAACCGCCCGCAAGCAAACGCTATCTTCTCGATCGATTCACGGAGGTGGACGCATGAGCGAATATCCTATCGACTGGTCTGACGACACCGTTCGACAGTACCTGACTGCGGAGGCGCACCAGAAGTCCAAAGAAGAGTTCGAACGCACCCATATTGACATCGACAAGCTCAGGGCAGACTATCTCTTTCCCCATTCGACGAACGACGAGTTCGTCACACAGGAGGAGTTCCGCGATGCGATCCTGAAGTCGAACACCAAAGACGATAATCGAATATTCATCCTTCGCGGGGAGACCGGAAGCGGGAAGAGCCAGTTGTGTCAGTGGCTTGAGTACCAGATTGGGCACGATGCTACCACTGGAATTGACGATACGCACGTCGCCCTGCACGTCTCTCGGAGCGAAACACGCATCAAGGACATCGTCGAGATCCTCACAGAACCGCTCGAGATGGATGTCAACGTCCGCGACGTCGGTGGGCTCGACCCCGAGAAGGTCGCAAACGCGATGCTTGCAAACCTCGAAGCATACAACCCGATGCTCGAGTCGTTCACAGAGGAGGAGATCCAGGCGCTCGTCGAGGATCGTCCCCAGAGCACCGATCTCCGAGGTATCCTCGAGGAGAACGTCCGCGAGTACCAGGAAGCGGTCCTCAGTGACGACGAGGAGGACATTCCGGAACTCATCACGGAGGATGACTACCGCGACCTCTCGATAGCGGCGTTTGGAATGGCGGAAGGCGGCGACACTATCTTTCCGGCACTCCAGAGTTTCATCGACCAGGAACTGTCCAGCAAACTCGGCGTCGGCGATTTCCAGCAACGGCTCAAGGAGATCTCCGAGGAGTATGTCGCCCAGGGGCTCCGTCCGGTCTTGATTTGTGAAGACCTCACAACGTTCAGCGTACTTAAGGAGCAGTTGCTAGATCACATCTTCCAACTCGACAGCGGACACTACGATGTGGTGCTCGGGTGGACGACTGGTTGGGAGAAGGACAACGTCGACACAGCACTGGGGACGAATGAGGACGCCCAGACGTACATGAAAGACCGGGCAGAGGGGTACCTCAGCACGACTGACGACACCGGACAGGCGTACTTCCTCACGGACGATGTCACTGTCGAACTGACGAAGCAGTACCTCTCGGTCATTCGTGAGGACTCGGCGGTAGCGGCTGACACCGAGATCCCAGAGGCGGACTTCGACGGGCTCTATCCGTTCAACGCGGAGCTCGTCAAACGTGCGTACGAAAACCTCATTCAGGACGGGAACGAGCGACGGACACCGCGACTCCTCCTCATGCGAATTGTCCGGGAGTGCTTGACATCGACAAAACCACCCTTCGAAGCGATCGACGGGAACCCATACGTCAAGCAGTTCCCGACGCCCATATCGCTGGACTATCCCTCTGAAGTCCAGTCGATAGTGAAGTGGTATGGTATCCCGACCGCTGAGGGGAACATGCGGGTACCCCAAAGCGTGTTTGAACTTTTCGACATCCCCATTCCTGAACGGACGGGCCAAGTGACTGAGACTGACGTGGTCTTTGACTCGGACATGGGGTCGACGCCGGACTTTCGACTTCGCCAGATCGACGGACAGATCGAACCCGGGGCAACAATCACGGTCGAAGCGCTACTGAACGACCGTCCGGAACCGGACGTCGAGGTGACTCTCGACGGATCCACCGTCGGCTACACCAGCGATGATGGGCGGCTGTCAGTGACGCTTCCTAACGAAGAAGGCGAGGTGGTGATCGGCGGTGAGAAAGCGAACTTGAACGATACACTTGATCTCGCAGTCGGGACGGACTCACTTGCGCTTGTCCCGACACCGTCCTCACCGAACGAAGGCGAGACGGTGCAACTCACTGCACGTGTCAACGGTGAACCGACCGCAGACGTCTCCGTCGAACGTGATGACGAAGTGCTCGGGACGACTGGGGAAGGCGGGACTATTGAACTCACTGCTGACGATCCCCCCTCTATGAGCCTTGCCGCCGAGTACGAAGAACTCGAAGACGAAATCAACGTCCAGATTGCGGGGACCAAGATCTATCCGGTCGAGACTGATTACGGAAGTGAGACAGTCGACGAATACCGCTTCGACTACCAGCAATGGGTTTCGAACGGTGAAGAGTACGCCAGTTCCACGATATTGCGGGACGGAACTGCCGAACTACTTGAGGAGTGGTACGATCCGACCCGCCTCGCCAACCCCAACTCATCGACGCGAGGAACGAAAGGGATCTACTACACTCGCGGTAGTCAGATTCCTGTCTCACTACAGGGGGTTGACGAACGGACAGGCATCAGTATCGAACTCTCGTTTGGCTCTGAGTACGATCAAATCTACGAGCCGTTGTTCTGGCACGGGATCAGTGCTGACGGTGAACTCCCCTACGAGGACCGCTATGATCTCAACTACGGACTACTTCGTAACTGGGCCGACGACTCCGTTGCCGAGTTCAAACAGGGGATGCGTGAGCGCATCGAGGACTGTTTCGAAGGCTGGACCATCGAGGAATTTGTCGTCGTGGCACAGTATCTCCTCATCAACGCAGAACGAGGAGAGACTGAACTGACACGTGACCTGATGTTCGAGTCCTACGGAATTTCGAATGATTACCCCCATCCATTCACGAAACGCTTCGATAGAAATAACTCCTTCTTCGAAGCTTTCCAAGGCCTGACCAATCAGAGCAGCCTTCCAACCGACCTCGCAAAAGGATTCTTCAAGATCAAGGAGAACTTCGTGGACGCCAAGCGATTGAACGAGGCCTATGGGGCAGTTGCCAATGACCTCGAGACATACCTCGAGGAAGCGATGTTTATCGACAGCGACGGCCTTCCGGATGCGTATAAGGTTGGATCAACGCGTAAAAAGGCTACAACCAAGCTAGCATCTGTCCTTGAGTACGTAAGAGTCTATGCACAGGAACTCAATGGACTCGGTCCGAACAACGTTGAGTACATCACCGATACTGTAGAGAAGATAGATACTTGGTACGACAAGAGCCACTCGCTCCACCAACTCCAGGAACTGTATGACGAGTTGCTCGAAATCATTGGCGATCTCGATGTGAACATGCGTAACACGTGGGAAAAGCAGCGGAAGTGCCTCGAGAAAAAGGACCGATTCCACCTTGGTTCGTTTGCGAAGGATATCGAGCAGTTCCGAGAAGTTGAGTCCGCAAGCGGACACGAACTCATTGGACTGATGCACGAATTTGAGGAAAGTCGGGAAACGGCCGCTGAGTGGAAAATCTACGAGGCTATCAGCGAGATGATCGAGATCGCGCAGAACGCCGATGTTCCTGAGATTGACAACGAACGAGAGAGCGAAGTCAAGAATTCCGAGGAGTTCCGCGCTCTCATCGCGACGCACGACGAGATCGCCAACATCATCGGAGGTGAGTGACAATGTCATCGAATATCGAAAAAACAGTCGAAACGCTACGGTCGAAGGCTGATAACTATCAGGATGCAACGAACTTTGAGGCTAAATTAGAGGAGAACACCGGGACTGCGTCGACGCTGAAGACATCTCTCGACGGACTTCGGAATCGAATGGAAGAGGTCGAACGACTGAACGACATCTACACGCGGGTCTTCGATCGTGACACGCCTGAAACGGTCAAAGACGCACGTCACCAGGCGCGTCAGGTCCTGGACCGGACCGCAGACGACTACTGGAAGTTGATCAACGAGGACCGAAGCGAACAGTACACGGCCAAGGTCCAGACCGCAAAGTCAGAGGCCGACGATGCGCGAAACCTCCTCCGGACGGAATTGAACGAGATTCAGACCGCTTGGCGGGACGATATCCGGGCAGCACGGCGGATTCAGACGTTGATGCCTGACTCTCGGGAGTCGTCCCAGTTGCTCAACGACATTGAGGAGTTCGTCGACAACCGTATGTGGGACGACTCCGCCGACATCAACTCACTGCAGGGAGAATGGCAGGGACTCGAGAAGAAGTGGGACGACGGTGTTGTAAGTTGGGACGAACTGCAGGACCGGTACGCTCTCAGCGACGCCACAATCGATCGCCTGAAACGGCTCGCACAGGGGGAGAAAGTGTCATTTAGTAAACTAGATGGTGGCGTCGTGGAGGAACTGATGAACGTCGACGAATTCCGCGACGTACTCGAGGTGACGCTGTAGGAATGGAGAATCCAACTCATCGCGCCACAGAGGCCGTTAGCGCTTACCGGAACCACTTCGTCGGCCGGACGGGCCCGGCTGCACGAAGCATTGCGAACCGTCAGGAGCGACTCCTCGAGGATCCCGACGGCCTGGTAAACGTTCGTGGGCCGTACCTCCAGGCGCTCGACGTGCCCAACTGGAGCGACGAGTCCTGGCGGTCGTTCGCTTCGCGAGTGGGACTGAATCCACTCATCAGGAAGACGTTCGACGATTTGGGGTTTCGGCGCCTGTACGACTTCCAAGAGCGGAGCATCGAATCGATCCGTGACGGCCACGACACCGTCGTCACGGCAGCCACAGGTCGAGGGAAGACTGAAGCATGGCTAATCCCGATCCTTGATCGCATCTTAGAGAAGAAGCGTCGCGGCGATGGGGATGGCACAACCGCGACGCTAATCTATCCAACGAAGGCACTGGCGCAGGATCAGTTCAAGCGATTAGTCCAGTATCTCTACCGAATTAATGAGCAGTGGCCGACGAACCAGCAGATCACGATTGGGATCTATGACGGCGATACGCCAACGAATATGAGCGCGAACGCCCAGGGGTATCTCGAGTCGTCATTCAAATACACCGAATGTCCCGGTGCGAATGAGGATCTCGAGAAGTGCCGAAACTGTCGTCAGGGCGTTCACGTCCACAACAGCGGGCAGTCTTACGAACTTCGCCCGGAGAAGCGTCAGTGCACGGATGACGTACCACTCGATTTTATCCGATTAACCAAGCACTCGATCCTTACTGAGGGCGTCGACATCCTGCTGACGAACCCAGATACGATCAACATGAAGCTCGTGAACGTCAACGCACCTGACGAACACGAGACCTTCGTGTACGATCCCGAGTTCCTCGTGTTCGACGAGGTACACACCTATGACGGGTTGTTCGGGAGCTATACCGCCACGCTAACCAAGCGAATGCGCGCCCTCCGCGAGGATCGCGGGTGCGACGACCTTCAGGTGATCGCCAGCAGTGCGACCGTAGAGAACGACGTCGAACTGTTCCAGCAGATCAGCGGCGCAACGAAAGTAGAACACGTCGACGAGCAGTCTCGTTCCCTTGACGCACCATCGAAGGCAAGCATGCCGTCGGCGTTCACGGAGTCGACGCTTGCGGAGGAGGATTTACTCTCGTTCGCACGCGGGAAGCGAACTCCACCGTTGCTGGCTGACATCGACTTCGACATCGACGCGCAAGCACACGATGACGACCGGTTACTCGAACTTCTGGGCGACCACCTTTTCGACGCCATCGCCAACGAGGGCGCGGACACGTCGCCTGTCGTTGCCACTTTCCGAGTACTGCACGACGAACTCTCCTCTGAACCCCAGACCTACGAGGAGTTTCTCAAGTGGATTGCAGGGGAGTTTGACTTGACCGAGACTGAGGCCGAACGGGTGCTGGATAATTTCACCATCCTCGGGACGTTCTCCGGTCTCCTTGAGAACCGAACGCACCTCTTCTCGTGGCCAATTGACGGCTTCTACGCCTGTTCCGCCTGTGAGGCGGTGTACTCCGCGCCACAGGAGACCTGTCGGAACTGTAGTAACGGTTTCGTCACTCGAAGCACGTACTGTAGCCGCTGCGACGACGAGGCGTTGGTCGCGTGGTTTTGTCCGTCGTGTGAGCAACTGGATCCCTACATCCCGATCGAGGAGGGTGAACGCCGTACCGACGAGGAACATCACTGTCAGCGCTGTCTGGCGGCCCGCGATGAGGAGGTACGCTCGCTTCGGGTTACCTTTCAACCGACACTCGAGTGTGAGTCCTGCAGGGAACGGACGACGCGGTCGACGAGGGGATCCTGCTCCGAGTGTGCGACCAATCTCGTCCATGTCGGACCGGACCAGTACCGATGTCCAAATCCCGGTTGCGAGTCGAGCGTCGAGTATGACCCCGGCTGTCCCGACTGCGGCGGAGACCAGCGACCGGTCACGGGCGACGGTCCCGTCGACTGTCCCGGCTGTGGGCAATCGCATGAAGGGGCCGTGCCGGCAACCTGCGATTGCGGACGATCTCTGACACAGACGCGGTTACTCCCCTGGGTGTGTCGGAAAGACTCCTGCGACCGAGAGTACTTCGGTGATCCACCTGACACCTGCCCTTGCGGGTCATACACGTTTGCACGCGCGGGACTGTTCGAAGTACTCGCCGACTCGTACTGTGAGTCCTGCGAAACCAGCACCGTGGGAGATCCGACCTGTGACTGCGACGGGCCTGTCAGGACGCGAGAGACACCCTTCCAGGCCTATCAGACGGTTCAGCCAGACGGAGGCGTGCGAGCGGCGAGTTCGTTCTCGAGTGTTGCGCCCTGCACGCACCAGGGGCTGAACTACAACACGGATCGCCGGTACGACGAACTCGTTCGAGGGCCGGGGAACCTCGCGGTGACGACCAGCCAGTATCTTCTCCGACGAGTCGCCGACGAAGAGGGGCACAAAGCGGCCAAACTCCTCTCGTTTGCGGACTCCCACCGCGACATGAAGGAAGTCAACCGTGACTTCTCAGAGCCCGAAGCGGCGACGCTGATGGACCAGACGTTGGTCGAGGTCACTCGTCGGCACGAACCATGGATCGACGCTGAGACCGTCCTTGACGGCGCGATGGAACTGATCGAAGACCTCGGCAACGACCTGAAACCGCCTCAGGACGTTCGCGGGGTAGCCTTCGATATTGCCGAGGAACTCGTCGATGCCTCAAGACGGCACATGGACACCGAGGAGGCGGTCCGGGATCGACTCCGGCGCCGGCTGTATCCCCACAGCTATAGCGGTCGGTACGGGGAGTTCGGAGGTGCCCTCGCTGACGACGGACTAGTCGATGTCCGCCTTGATCCGGTCGTTCGCACGGAACTCTCTGCCGAGGAGCAAGGGATTGTGCAGGAACTCGTCAAGAACGGCTCTGGATGTTCGATCGAAAAGATCGATCCACCGGCCACGTCAACGGACGTTCGTGCCATCGTGGACGACCTCGATGATCGGCACGTGCTCGAGGCGGACGACGACTACGTCGAGTTCGATCCGAGTGCACTAGAGGCGACGCTCGCGGGTGACAGCGATGACTTGTATTACAGGCCGTCGAACGGCAGCTACGAGCAGACCATCGACGCGCAGTTCGGTGGACGAAGCGGTGACGCCGTCCCCTCGAGTGTATCAATCGATGCACTGGCAGACTCGGAGCACCCCCGGTTCACCGCTCGCGCGTACCGGACGACATACTCGCAGCCCCGCATGCTCGTTGGACAGGTCTACCACGGGATGACCGAGAAGAAGGAACGGCGCGAACTCGAGTACCTCTTCCGCGAAGGGAACCAGCCCCACTTTCTCTCGACAGGGCCAACGATGGAACTCGGCGTCGATATTGGCGACCTCGACGCGCTATTGCTGTACGGCACGCCGCCGAATATGAACGCATATCTGCAGCGAATCGGTCGCGCCGGACGAGACTCCGGATCCTCGCTCGTGCATTCGGTCAGCCAGCGCAACCCCATCGACTACTACTACTACGAGCAACCAGCGGACCTGATGGCCGCTGATCCGCAACCGGTCCCGCTCAAGGAGTACAATGAGGAGGTGCTCCGAGTCTCGCTGACGTGGGGCGTACTCGATTACGTCGCCGCGAACTTCGTCGTCCCGTGGGAGGTTGAGCGGCGCGGCCAATACGCATCGGTCAGTGGCGGTGGCGAATTCGAGCATCGTCAGCCCTCGTCCGACGACGATGCCGCAAAACTGACCCATGCGATGTCGGCACGGACGAAGGAACTCGGGCTACAGTCTCGGAACTCGAAGCTAGCCGCGCTAGGGACGGTGGTCCACGACTATGACCGAGAGATCCGAGAGCATCTCGAGCGACTGTTGGATCACCAGTACTGTGCCGAGTGCAACCGCAAGTACGACCGCGACGCCGACCGCGAGACCTGCGTCGACGATAACTGCTCGGGCGACCTCCACGACGCGCTGTCGGAGTTCGAGCACTTGATCGACGAGGCAGTCGAGCGGTTCGACGAGCGGTTCATTGACCATTACGGTGAGTACCGTCACGAACTCGAGGACGAACTCGAGAACGTCCAGCGCCGCTGGAGGGACCTCAAACGTGATCGTCGCCGGGCGAGTTCCGGCGAGGAGGCACGACGCATATCGGAGGAGCGTGCCACGCTCGCCGACCGGAAAGAAGCGCTCAGACGACGACTGGACCAGATCGAACGCATGTCATATCTCGACTTTCTGCGCGAGTCGCGCCAGAGTCGCTACGCGTTCAACATGCGGAGCGTGACGAATAACGTTGGTGTCGGCCTCGTCGACGCGGATGAGGACGGCTACTGGACCCGTAGCATCGGCGAAGACGACGGGCGGTCGATGCGGATGGCGATCAGCGAACTTCACCCTGGATCAGCGTACCTCGACGGCGGCGACGCATACGTGGTCTCCCAACTCTCGACCGACGAGTTCGCGTCGTCAGAACTTCGCGAGCGCGTTCGACGCAGCCAGGCGAGTGGACTGGCTGAGGAGTACGTTTGCCCTGCCTGCGGAGAGAGTCATGAGGATCCTGGGGATGCCTGCAACTGCGGCAGCGACGTGGACCTCCAGCGGCGTCGGTTAGTCGTCCCCGAGTCGGTGCGGGCCCACCGGTCTGATCTCCTGATGTCGGCAGACGGCAATCCTGCACGGACAATGTATCGGGAGCAGTCAAACGAGATCCAGAACACCTACGCCGAGCGGAAGACTGAGGTCCTCGAGTTCAACTCGGCCAAATGCTTCGATCTAACGGGCGAAGACGGCGAGCAACTGGGCACTGTCGAGTACGGAAGCATCGACGTATTACTCCACACGGATAGCTTCCGTGCGAAGTACAAGTCTGGCGAAATGGACGGCGAGACGACACCGTTCATGCTTTGTGGCGACGATGACTGCCCCGGGGTCGTCTATCGGGACGAGGATGACCAGTTGCACTGCAGCGCGAACGCAGACCACGGCCCTGCACACGACACTGGCTACGAACTGGTCCGACTCGGCTACGAGTACCAGACTGACGGGATTCGCGTCGATCTGGATGACACTGCCGAGGCGCACACGTTAGTTCATGGGTTCCGAGTTGCACTCCAGTATCTCGGTGGTGTAAGCATCCGCGAACTCTCGGAGGTCGTCCACGGTGACGGCGTCGTTGACCTGTTCGACGCCCAGGAGGGCGGTGCCGGGGTGACCGGGCTGTTGTTCGAGAGCGGCGACGGACGGGAGAATTTCGAGCAGGCAATTTCCCTTCTTCGCGAGCACTTCCAGTGTGACTGTGACGACGGCTGCCCCCTGTGCCTCTACCAGTACGGTTGCGACACACACAACCGGGGGAGTTCCTTCGATCGCGAGGGGTTATTCGAACGCCTCGATCAGGCTTCAACGGCTGTATTAGCAACTGACGGCGGCACAGGTATTGTGCGAACTAAACCGAACGAAGACATCCAAACTGACACATGAGCTCACGAGACGACACGATCGAACTCGCAGAACAGACGAAGCGAGCGTACGCAGAACACGTCGTCGCGTCCGGCCAGTCTCGGGTCCTCCGAGACGTCATCGACCGGTACGCGGAGACGGACGCCGACGAACCACTGGAGGAGGCAGTAACCTCGTTCACGCGGACACGAGGCCCCTTCCTCCAGGCGCTGGACCTCCCGCGACGGGGCCCCGACTGGGAGTCTTTCGCCGACAAAGTTGACCTACACGAGGATATCGTGCGTACGTTCACCGAGGCCGGGTTCGAGCACCTCTATGAATTCCAGGCCGAGACAATCCGGTCGGTCCTCAACGATGACCACACCTTGGTGACCGCGGGGACCGGCCGAGGAAAGACCGAGAGTTGGCTCGTCCCGATCCTCCAGTACATCTGTGAGGCAAAAGCTGGCGACCATCCCAACCATCCACCACAGAGCGTCAAGTGCATTCTGACCTATCCAACAAAGGCGCTCGCACAGGATCAGCTGAAACGTCTCATCGAGTACCTCTACGAACTTAACCGAAACCGAACGGGGACCGATCGCATCACGGTCGGCATCTTCGACGGTGACACGCCCCAGAACGACCCGCAGGAGTTCGAGTACCTGCAGACCGCCTACAAGTTCTTCGAGTGCCCCTGCGAACACTGCGACGGTTCGCTGACCGTCGAGCGGACCGAGGACGAGCGGTTCCGCGTCGACCACGACGCGACCGGGACACCGGAGGTCGATCTCGACTTTATTCGTCTTACCCGCGACGAGATCGTGACCGAGGAAGTCGACATCCTTCTGACGAACCCCGACACCGTCAACTACCGGTTGTTCAACGTCAACGAGACCGACGAGCAGTCGGCGTTCGTTGAGCAGCCGCGATTCGTCGTCTTCGACGAGATTCACGAGTACTCCGAGCTGTTCGGCGCGTTCACCACCGGGCTGATGCGACGCTACGCCCGGTCGCGACAGGAACTGCTCGACAACGACGCCATCGAGGACGATGATCTGCAGGTGATCGGTGCGAGCGCAACCGTTTCGAATCGTCGAGCCATCTTCAACCGAATTCTGCCGTTTACCGACCCGGAGACGTCGGTCGTGACCGAGAATCCGCAAACGCTCGACGCGCCGATGCCGACGACCGTTCCGGAGGCGTTCCGTTCGGACGCACTCGATGTCGAAGCGTTCGGGCAGGCGCTAGCCGACGGCAGTGAGTTGGGCCCAGTCGGTGAGAGGTTGCTTGCGATCACTAACGTCAACGTACCCGACGACCCGACACCGACAACCGCGCTTCGCCGGGTCGAGGACGCTCTCTACGAGCGGTTGCTTCACGGTGGGGGTGACGATCTCGACTTCGTTCGGGCGCTGTATGCTGAACTCTACGAGGATCCGCAGGAACTCGATGGACTGACCGAGACGATTGCCGCCGAACTCGACGTCGAGGAATCAGTCGCCACGACGATCCGAGAGAACTTCGTTGCCATCGGTCAGCTAGCGGGCGTCCTCGAGAGCCGGGTCCACCTGTTCTCTTGGCCCATCGACGGATACTACACTTGCCTGCACTGCGGGACGGTCTACGACACCCCCCGGAGCCAGTGTGTGGAGTGCGATCACCACTTCGTGACGAAATTCTCCTACTGCCGACACTGCGGGGAGGAGGCTTTGGAGTCCTGGTTCTGTCCTGCCTGTGAACGCCTCGAACCGCTCACGGTGACGTCCTCGGATGGACGATTCGAGTACTTCGATGTCCAGACCTGCAACTGCGACGAGGGGACCGAGAGCGAGACGGACATGATCCGCACGCTCTGGCGGCCATTCTACGAGTGCTCCGAGTGTGGTGACCGACAGAACCTCGACCGTGTGCGGCGGTGTACGTCCTGCGACGCCGAAGCACCGATGGTGCTTACGGATGATCGCAAGGCCTACGAGTGTACCAACCCCGACTGCGGTGCACGCACCGAGGCGACGGGCACCCACGAGTGCCAGTCCTGTTCGCACGAGGACCTCCACCCGCTCGTCGACGACACCCTCTACTGCGACGAGTGCGACGAGACCTACCCCGACACTGCTGGGGAACGCTGCTCCTGCGGCGGCGCCCTGCGACCCAAGCGCTTCCTTGGCTGGCAGTGCAGCGGCGAAGACTGTGACGCGGTCTATCTCGGCGAGGCCCCGCGGACCTGCGAGTGCGGAAAGCGGCGGTTCGCCCGCACCGCGCTGTTCGATCTCGATCGCGTCTCGCAGTGTCAGTCCTGCGAGCGCGAACTGTTCCCAGGACGGGAGTGCTTCTGCGATGACCCCGACATGAAGACCGTGCCGAAGGGATACAGGACCTACAAGATGGTCGATGAGCGCGGTTCGGTTCGCTCACCGACTGACTTCCCGGGGGCCGTACCCTGCTATGACAAGGGGAAATCGTACTCGAAGCACCGCCGCTACGAGTCGATGCTCCGTGGACCGGGCAACACTGCCGTGACTTCTTCGCAGTACCAGCTTCGGGCGTCGGCTGATCCCGACGACTCTGAGACGTTCGAGCGGGCCAAACTGCTCTCGTTCGCTGACAGTCAGAGCGACATGAAGGAACTGGCTCGGAACTTTGAGGACCCAGAGACGTCGCTGTTCTTCAGTCAGTTGACTGTCGAGGCCCTCGGGGAAGCCGACAACGACTGGGCGTCGCTCGCAGAACTCGGTGACCGTGTCTGGGCGGCCGTCTCCAAGTACGAGGAGATGCTGGAGACATCAGCTGACGCCCATCGCTCACCACTCGAGCGACGACTGACGGCGTACGACGAGTCCCTCGAGCGTTACGTCCGCGACGAGGTAGCTGCACGCCTGCTGTCCGGTCGGTTCAACAACCGCCGCCGAACACCTCGTCTCTCCAAAAACGGGTTGGTCGACATCCGCCTTGACGTCGACATCTCGTCGCTCGACGAGACGAAGCAGAAACTGCTCGCCGAGTTTCACAGCCAGAGCACGCACTACGTCTCCACACTGGCCGAGGAGATCGAGGGTGCGGGCCATCATGTCGAAGAACTGGTCGATGAGGGTGTCCTCGAAAAGCGAGATACGGACGGGAACATCGTCGTGGCACTAGCGCCCGATGCCGTCGAGATCGCGCTGTCCGATGAGTCGACACCGGTCAAGTACGACCCGGCAGCAGAGAGGTTCTACACAACGTTCGAACTGGCCTGCCGCGACGTTGAGTCCGACCTTGTCTCGTTCACCGACGACTATGTCGCACGGTCGGAGTTCTCCCATCCTCACTTTGATCGACTGGCATACCGTATCGACTCCTCAGACCCGATGATGTTGCTCAGCGACTCATACTTCGGGCAGACGGAGCGAGCTGATCGGCGCCGTCTGGAGTACCAGTTCCGTGAGGGACGACATCCTAACTTCCTCTCGTCAGGGCCCGCGATGGAGGTCGGCGTGGACATCGGCGATCTCGACTCGCTGTTGCTGTACGGGACACCCCCGAACACGAACTCGTATCTCCAGCGTGTGGGACGGGCCGGGCGAGACTCCGGATCCTCGCTCGTGCACTCGGTCAGCCAGCGCAACCCCATCGACTACTACTACTTCCGGCGGCCAGGAGAACTCATTCAGTCGGAGGCCCAGCCGGTGCCACTGAATGAAGTGAACCGTGAGGTCCTCCAACGGTCGCTCACATGGGCGGTCCTCGATGCGATAGCGGCGACACGGTGGATACCGTGGCGCCGCGAGATGAGCGCAATGAATGATCTATTCGTCTACGAAGAGGACGACGAAATCACCTCCTGCGCCGAGAAATCCCGTACAGACGTGACATTCAGCACGCTCTTAGCAAACGGATGTGGGCAACTCCAGCCCGGAGCATCCATCTCGCCCCTAGAGGCGTTACGCGAAGTGGTCCAAGAGGACACCGACGACCTGCATGAGTATCTTGCCGATATCGTGCGATTCAGCCCCTGCGACCGCTGCGGTCGCAAGCACGAAGCGGGGTATGAGGGCCCCTGTGCCGCCGACGACTGTGACGGCACGACGGTGTCGCTGCTCGATGAGTACGACGACCTCATCGCGGACGCTCTCGAGAGTTTCGAGCGGGATATTGTCGATCGGTACGTCGAGTTCGAGGACGGACTCTACGAGGAACTTGATCGCGTGGAGGACCGCATCAGCGATCTCCGGCGATCCTCCCGAAGCCGGCGACGCGGGCGGCGAGGCGACGAGTCGGAAACGGATCAGCGGGAGGAACTCGATCGACTTCGGGATCGCCGGACACGTCTGGACGAGTTCCTGATGCGACTCGAGAGCATGCAGTTCCAGACGTTCCTGAATCGGTACAGTGACGCCGCGTTCAGTCTTCGATCAGTCTCAGCCAGTGTGACCTACGATCTCATCGGCGATGGGTTCCAGTCGGCGACCAATGGCGAACTCGACCGCGACCGTCAGATAGCGCTCTCGGAACTCCATCCCGGCGCAGCGTATCTCCACGGCGACGACGAGACCTACATCGTCACCGAAGTCGTCGAGGACTCACACATGACTCAGGAAGTCCGGAAGAACGTCCCAGACGAGGCGGTTTGCCCTCGGTGTGGCGAGATCGAAGATATCGACGCTTCGCACTGTGAGCACTGCGGTGAGCGCCTGAAGCGACTCGAGACCGTCGTCCCGCGGCGCGTTCGGGCCTACAAGGACAGTCTCCCAATCGATCGCACAGCAGACGGAGGCGCGTTGACGTCCGCGGCGGTCTACCAAAGTCAGCAGGAAGAGATCCAAAACACGTACGCACCCGTAGATGATGAAGCAGTGTCGTTCGAACCCGCTGCGAGCCGTCAATTCCGCATTGTGACCGATAGCGGGGACCAAATCGGGACGCTGGAGCACGGGGACCTTCATCTCCGATCGTCGTCGACCCAATTCTTCGCCACGTACAAAGGCGGCGGTTCGGACGGACTCCCGACCGTCTTCGAACTCTGTGACCGCGATAATTGTTCTGGTGTAGTTGCGCGCACCGACGACACCGCTTACTGCCTGCAAAACCCCGAACACGATGTCAGTGATTCGAAAGCCATCCGCCTGGCCACAGAGTTCGAGACTGCTGGCGTCCGATTGCAAATGTCCTCCGAGGAACTCGAGCACACGCTCGTACACGGGTTCCGTGCGGCGCTGCAGTACATTGGCGGTGTCGGAGTCAGGAAAGTTCCCGAAACGATTGAAGAGGAAGGTACGTTCGTCTACGATGGTGATGAGGGTGGAAGCGGCATCAGCGTCCTCCTGACCCGGGGCTCCGATGGCGATATCGATGGGAACTTCCAGCGGGCGATGGAAATCATCTCCGAGACGTTGGACTGCGACTGTGAGGGCGGTTGTCCGTTCTGCCTCTACCAGTATGGCTGCACGAATCACAACGACCCCGACACCTTCGCCAAAGAACAACTCGTCGACCTCCTTGAGGAAGGACTCCGACTTGAGCCCGTCGACGGAGGGTCAGATGAGTAGAGACGTAGACGACGCTGCGACGCTCGCAATTGAGAATCCGACTCGGCTCTGGGGTGTTTCGCCTGAGAGCATCTACGCCGCCCTTGATGCGACCGCCCGCGGCCAGTCCGTAGAGGCCGCTCTCACCCGGTACCGACGGGTCGAACTGGCTGCCACAAACGAGGAGCGTGAACTCGAAATCCTCGTCTCGTTGCATAGACAGCTGTTGGTTGACCTTGGACTCGTCGACGCCGAAAAGGAGTCGACAGCAGATGTTGGCACGATCTCGGAAGTCGGCGCGCTCGTCCTGTGCGTCGACGAGCCCCGACTTCTCCTGCAAACACTCGCCGTCGCCAGGTGGCGGAGCGCCCGCCGCCTCCTCCGGGAGTGTCTGGTAATCGACGGTGAACTACCTAGGAAGGAGTACGACGGACTGCTCCGCAACGATTGGGAGGAAACCATCTTAACTCCCCTACTCGGTTCGTTCGGACTTCTGACTGTGTATCCGACTGGCGTGGACATCGCCGAACCGACTTCGGAAGCGGCACTCGAGGCGTACGACTCGATCTCGACGGACATTGCGAGGACATCGCTCTACCGTCATGTGCTCTCATCGGCAATGAATTTCGACGCCGTGACAGCAGCGGACCTCACGGATAAACTCCTTGACGCTGAACCTGACGGCGAGGTCGATACTGCAAACGTAATCGGGACGCTCGGAGAGGGGTACCCCCGTGCAATCGACCGTAATGCGATTCTTGAGGCGGCAAGCGAGGTGCGGGTAGAGTATGAGCAGTTGATCCAGCGATACCGCCGCTTGGCAACCAGTAATGTCTCGGTGCCGGAGCGAGCGGACGAGGTTTCTCGAGTCACGTCTGAGGATGTCGATCTGCCTTCCACTATTGCGTCGGTCGACGCAGTCTTGGATCTGGTCGCGACGATCACTGACGGCGACCTCGACCGGATCGATGCGGACTACGTCACCGACGCCCTCGACGCTGAACCATACGACTGCTACCGCGTGTTAAACGATGTTCCCGGACTCGAGTGCGAACTCGCGGATGAGACCATCGAAGTAGCGTGTGTTCCATCCGACGTTGCTGGGATGAGTCGTCACGACGAGTACGTCGAGTACCTGTTGGATCAGCATGCGACCGTCTCACAACGACTCGAATCGCTTTCGGATTCGGAGTTCGAACTCGAGGGACGATACACTGACTCAAACCTTGTCGATCGCCTCGATCGGCTCCAGGATCGGCAAGTTGCGCCGACGTACTTCGTGTACACGCTGATCGATCCCGAGTCCCTTGGTGAGGAGACGATGGACGACTACGTCGGCGATTCCCGAGGTCTCCGCCGCGAGCGTGCGCGTCTCCAACGGTGGCACGAAGATTATCCGAGTAGCCTTCGGTCGTATACGGCGATGACTGACCGTCTGTTCAGTATGGGACTAGAGGATGACTTGGAACACCGCGTTGTTCGGATCATGACGCCGTTCGACGACGATACGTTCAGTGAGTACGCCGCACAACTGCGGCGCCTCCTGGAGCACGGCTTCGAACTCCGCCTACTCACTCGGCATACGAAAAAGACCTGGGAGTGGCGTCGTCTCCGGGACAACCTGCTCGCGCAACTCGAATCGAACCGCGACAACGTCCGTATCCGGACCTACTCGCGCTTCAAGACTCATCAGCAGATCACTCACGACACAGACCTCCACGACCTTAGCGAGGTTGGTATTCACGGCAAACTCCACGTCATCGGCGCCCCCGACGAGGGTGCCGCACTGCTCGGCTCGGCGAACTTCATGGAGAACAGTTATCACTGGAACCCCGAGTGTGGCGTCTACACTGAGCAGTCCGCGTTCGTCGATAGTGCCACCGAGTTCTTCGATGTCGTCTGGGACATCGCCGAAGCCGACCAACTCTCGCTGGAGCGTTTACAGGAGATTCCTGAACGGCAGTTTATTCCAAGTTATTACAGTTAGTCGTTCTTGCTAACTTCTCTTCAACCGTCCTCGAAGGATCCTGGATGGTTCGGGGTGGATGTATGAACTGATGAAGGACCAGACACTTCCATACTTTTCGAAAACCGCCCCAAATTGAGGGAATCGGAAATAGAACGGTGATTAGCAGAGTAATCAAAAAGAAATCTTTGGCTCTGGTGAATCGCTAGACTCCGGCGACTTTCAACTCTATATCAGGTGCTCGATGCACTACTCTTGGACAATTCTGGCTTCAGTTTCCCCCGAATCTCTGCTGGCGAAACGATTGGACTCATTCACAGTGCCACTATGTAGGTCCAACCCAACGCCCTATGGCGATTCACCAGAGCCGAGATATTTCACGACCGTATACAGACCCTCTCATAGCCCGTGAGCGCTGAAACTGGCTCGAACCTAATGGACGACGAGCTCTACGTATCCGGTATTGAACCAACAAAACATCTCTTGGGGTACACACTCTTGGCGACGTTCTTAGAGGGACGTCCCAG
>NZ_FOZS01000013.1 GCF_900116205.1 Halostagnicola kamekurae
TTGCACAGATGGTCGGGCACGATCCTGTTTCGGAACGTCGAGCACGCGACTACTATGGACGACTTGATGAGTTAAACATCATCGAATCCGAAGTAGAACACGATTCATCGGGAGGTCAGTACAAGACTCACTCGCTGAAGCATCCTACCACCGAAGTACTCACAGCACTCGGAGATACTGTTGATACGATTGGAGTTGACAAGAGCGTTCAGAACTTGATTGAGGAGTAGGGTTAATTCTTCAAGCTCTGTTGAAATCATCAGTGAGTTGTAAATGTTGAGAGAGATCGGTAAGTACAGGGTAAGCAGTTATCAGAGCGGCTATCGATCCATCCAAACTATGTGAAAACTGTCTGCTGAATATATAGGATCAGTTCAGCACAGCGACTTTGTTTATTCTTATAAGGTGAATTATTTATTCACTCATAACATGTGCTTATTGGTCACAGACCTTCTCTCGAATATCAGAGAGGGAAACGGGTTCTTCGGGGTCTGTTGGTTGGATTAGAACAACTGCCTTGTCCTTAAGATGCGGTGCAGGAGTTGACCACCAAACACCAACTTTGTGCTTTACCATTCCATTAGCCTCCATATCCTTCAGCCGATCGTGTGCCTCTTGAGTTTGAATACCAAGTTCATCGCCGATCTCCCTTGCGGTCAAAACTGGGTCACGGGCAGATTCAAAAACTCTCAGAATCTCTGTAGACTCCTCCGGAATTTCAATGGCCATATCTTTCTGTTATTGTGTCTATCTTATTTAACTTAGGCCGATAGGGCACCGTCTAGTTAGTGCGGTTTGAGAAGCGAGCAGATTATAGAGTTAGTTTAGAATGACGCTTGTAGACCTGCTCAACGAGTGTTACGCCGGAGTATGATGAAGCATGGGAGCGTAAGCGGACGGCGACAACCATCATGTGCCTATGTTTCACGATAATATGAGTCAGAATATGGAGTTCTAATACTATTCTTCATTATATACGATGGTTCGATTACAGGGAACTGACTTTACACACACCACCGTTTCCGGAGGTTCCTCAGGTATACCATCGTTTCCGGAGGTCTCTGTGATATACGTGAAAATCGCAAGACGGAGTAGGAATTTTGGTTACAACCACACACACACCCCATTGTTTCCGCAGGTTCGCGTCGAGAGTGTCCGAGAAATTCTACACTGGTCTCTAAGAAGGAAAGACTTATCATATACACAGAGAAACCAGAACCGTAGTACAATATGGACCAATATCTAGTAGTGGAAAATCGGTCGTAAGAAAGGACGCTCCAGTCTTTCTCGTTCCACCTGCGGAAACAATGGAGAGTGTGTGTGTATTCTCTCCGAAATCAAGCCCCGTCTTGCGGTTTCCGGTTGTTTCTATTTCTACCTGCGGAAACGACACCCCACCTCTGGAACCTCCGGAAATGGTGGTGTATCCTCTGGAACCTCCGGAAACACTGGGGTGGCCTACGGAACCTCCGGAAACGATGGTCTCTCTCTATGTCGTCTTCTGCAGAGAGAACTCTCTTAGACAAGTTAACCAACGCTAGAAAGCTACAGTTCTTTCTGTTGGTTAACACAGTAATCTATTCCAGATACCTTCTAATACCGATAACAAGTTCAATCCTTATCTTTCCGAAATCACATGAAATATAAAACACCAGTAGGAAATGTTCATTGATATACAGATATGGCTCAAACTCAACTCCTCGGTGATAAGGCTGTTTCCATTGCCCTTCTTGTACTCACGTTGCTTTCTGGTGTTGCAATTGGGTACGTCGCTGCAGCACCTGAGACAGTAGATAGCTCAGAGCAAACAATTGAGTCACAAGCTATCCATCCTCCCGCAGAGATTGAGAACGTGAGTGTTGAAGATCGCTCTCTTCACGTTCGTGTTACTGACGGTGTCGAGTGGATATCTGTCACCTCAACTGATTACGGTGAACACACATTTAATAGTAAACCACGCCCGGCAGGTGGGCCTGTCGCCACGTTTCCGCTGAATTGGTCGGAGATGGGCATGCACGATTGTGGTTACAATGTTGATGGCCCCACAGAAATTTCCGTCACGGATCAATCTGGGGATGTAGCTGACACAGTCACTCTGTCGGTATCTAACAAAACAGACGTCTGTGAAAAGGAGGGAGATTCCCGTGGTGCGTGACCGAGAAATCACATTCTACAGTGATGAGCAGACGTTACGTGAGCTGGACGAACTAGCTGATGAGCAGGATACTACTCGCTCAACCCTCGTTTTCGAACTCGTTCGTGAGGGGCTTCGTCGCGAACGAGAGGGTGCGGTATCTGCTGAAACACGGGCAGCTGAACGGCTTCAAGACCTCCTCGACGATGGTCTCTCAGACATGGAACACACTGCACGGGAGATACAGGATCTAAATGCGAAGACCGGCGTCTATGCTGTTGCTGCGTTCGAACTCGTCAAAAAGCATCATGGAGAGGCAGCAATTCGGGAGGCTCTGCAAACCGGTTCGCGACGACTCCGAGAAGACGACGTCGACGATCTCACTAGTGGCGAGGATGACGACCAGGACTCAACAGGTCAGGATAGTACCGACCGAGACACCAGTGATGGACTCGATTTCGAAGCACTACGTGAGGGCAACCAATGACGACGGTCATTGATTCTGATTTTAAGCGCCGAGACACCGGGGCGCTGATGAGCTACATCGAGCACGAAGAGGAGGAACTACGGAATCGAACGGGCCAGGAAATGGATGCGACCGAACAGCAGCATTTGCTTGACCGCTCGAGAAAGAATGAGATGAGTCGTCATTTCATCATCTCTCCTGAGAACGCGGACCAGCTCAGTAACAAGGAAATTGGGCGCGCGACACGGCAGACAATCCGTGAAACTATCGGCAGTCGTGAAGGTGTTAACTGGGCATATGCAGTCCATCGTGATGGTGGCGATCGTCCGCACGCACATGTAGTTGCAACGGGGCGTGCTGACCAATCCGGCGACCCTCTCTGGATTGACTCAGATGATCTCGATCAGATTCGCGATCGAGCGCACGAGAATTGTATCGAGCAGGAACAGGGCATTGATCACGCACTTGACCAGGCCATGGACGAGTCACTTAGTCAGGGACAGAACCAAGGACAGAGTCTGAGCCAATGAGTCTAAAGAAACACTTTCAGTACTACGTCCGTCCGGCTTGGTTTGTTCTTGGGTGGATTCTGTTTCTCCTCATCTGGCTTTTCTACTTACCGACTCCTGTATTTCCCATAATCTCTCTCTCGATCTGGGAACTGGCATTCCTTGCGAGCCCATTCCTTTTCTATTGGTACTGGAAGGAGCGCCCACCGCAGCTAACTCTCTCGTCACAGCGACTTGATGACTCTGAGGTAGGGCTTCCTGTGAACCACATCAACGAAACCGATCACTTAGACGGCCGTCTACTACGGCGGATGATTCCGATAGATTTGACGGGATCTATTGGAATTCTGGGCGCTACTCGGTCGGGGAAAACCAACGCAACGAAACTTCTTGTGGACCAAATACGCGAAAAAACTGATGAGCAAACACCAGTCATTATCTACGACCACAAAACAGACTTCCAAGATCACCTCGCGGAAGATGAACACATTGTTCTTTCAGGTCAGGAAGCCGATGTCCAGTGGAATATCTTCGAGGAAGTCGAATCTGACCAGGACTGTGAAGAACTCGCTCGAGAACTGTTCCCTACTACCTCTGATGGAACTGACTTCTTCAATGATGCCTCACGTCAATTGTTCGCTGCGGTTCTTCAGGTCATGCGGCGAGAAGCTCCTAGCGGAACCACACCCACGAACGAAGATCTCGTAACGTGGATTGAATCAACTACTGTCGAGGAACTCGCAGAAACACTCTCGAAGCACCCTGATCTGCAAGGAATCACTGACTACATCGATCCTGACGCGTCTGAACAGGCACAGGGAGTTATGGCGTCGTTCCGTAAGGAACTCCGAAATATGTTCCAGGGCGATCTCTGCGAATCAGGGAGTTGGTCGATTCGTCAGTATATGGATGATCCTCAGGGGCAGGTCCTCATCATCGACTATCCGCAGCGACTCGGCGAATCCACGAAGCCGCTCATTCGCTTTACTATCGATTGGGCTATTCGATTTGCCCTCGACGATGGCGATCAAAGCGCGTACTTTGTGCTTGACGAGTTTGCTCGCTTACCACCACTACGGCGGATAGGGGATCTTGTGAACGTTGGTGCTGGCCAAGACACTCGAGCACTCATTACCTTGCAATCGGTTGCACAGCTGTACGACCAGTATGGTCAAGACGGTGGTAATGCACTCCTCTCTGGGTTACTCTCAACGATCATCCTCCGACTCAATGACTCCTCGAGTATTGCATTTGCCCGGAGCAGGGTTGGTACGTACTGGGAAGAGCAGGATACCCCCGAATACAACGCTGATGGGGAGATTTCTGGAACGTCGATTGAGTACGTTGAGAAGCACGCTATGGCGAAAGGTGAGTTCGGAGATTTTGCACCAGGATGGGGAATTATCGTCCGAAACGATGGCTGGGTTGATGCACAGATCGATCTGTATGACGATGTCGCTGAGTATATTACCGATACTGGTCCCACAACTGCGGGTGAAGAGGTCGATTCAATTGGCGAACGATGCCCGTACTGTGGTGAGATAGTCACAGGCACTGAATGCACTAATTCTGATTGTACCTCTCGAGAAATGGTTGTGAAGTAATCCCAAGTCATTACAGGGACTGTGCCCCTACAACTGGTACCGAAACGTTACGGATCAGGCCTTGAGAGCTTCGGAATCTTCCTCTTCAGCTTCGTCAACTTCTTCGAGGCACTTCTTCTCCCAGTTGAGCTGTGTTTGGAGGGCTTTCTGTGCCTTGTTGGTTAGAGCGTACTCATTCGTTCGCTGGTCTCGCTCTGATTTGTCGACATACCCTACATCCACTAGGTCATCGAGATTGGGGTACAGACGACCATGGTTGATTTCCTGGTCGTAGAGGTTCTGGAGTTCGTTCTTTACCACAACTCCCTTGCTGGGTCCTAACTTGGCGAGTACAAATAGTATGTTTCGCTCGAACGACGATAGCTGATTGAATTCTATGAGGTGATGGTCATCGGTCATAGTGGGGGTATTGGCACTAGTAAAGTCTTTCATTGAATAAAAATAAATTGCGAAATATGTATACTATGTCGAAAATTAGAGCGCAAACGAATTCCAGTTACATAGCTGACCCATGCAACTCTCCTTGATTGACCGAGTTGTGACTCTCGAAAGTGAGGATTTAGGAGAACGCCCCTTGCTATATCTACACCTTGTGACGAGAAGCACTTAAAGAGAAAATCTGTTTTTCAGTGCGCTTTTAGCGTCCTTGGCGAATGGTATAGTCGTCAGAGGCCCCCCAATCTGCGTACATCGGTTCGATATATGCAGGTGTCATACCCGCGTTCTCTGCTTCCTCTATTCGCTCACTACAGATGCGAACTGCACGAAGTGGAGAAAGAATATGTTCTAACAGACCAATATCAAAGTATGGACACTCTCTCCGACAAACATCTCTTTGCAATGTGCTTGATTTCGGCTCTTACAGGTTTTATCGCCTATGGTGCCTTCGGAACTGATTACGGTGGAGGACTGATACTCTTCATTGCAATCGCAGTCTTTGCAGTACTAATGTTCGCTTACGGATACATGGAGACCTCGTAAGACAACGGTCAATTCACCACCTGTACTTACCGCGAGCTTCATCCCTATCTCTGATTAAAGAAACATCTATCCAATTACTATTATACTCTACAATCATCCAAATATGTCAATTACTAAACCACCGCACTATATTTCTGCACCACCGCACATTGACCGCGGCGCTGTCTGGCACTTTCTCTGAAAGTGCCAGCAGGCTTTTAGCCTGCCATGTGGTTCCGTGCGGGGGAGAAACACCGAATCTACATCGAACATAGCTTGTCTTCCCTCCTTCTCTGAGAGTACGCTGAGGGCTATGGCGAGGAATTGAAACCGAACAACATCATCTTACAGATCGATAACGGGGGGTGTTGCGTCTACGGTTAATTACAGATCGACCAATGGGAACTCTCGACTGGTACTTCGCTGATCGTCCTCGATCAGCGATTAACCAATAATCGAGAATACTGAACTCTTGTTGGTTAATCGGCTTGAATCTCTTCACGAACCGCAGCTATTCGTCCTATCTTCGGAGCTGTCTGAGACCGGCGACTATCTTTTGATGGGTCCAGTATGCGACTGCGCCCATGACGAGCGCGCTGTTCAGACTCAGAAGGTAGAAGGACAGCTCTGAATCGGTAAACGAATTGAATATCTGGACGGCACTATAGCCCCCAGTATCGAACACTGTTCCATAGGCAACTGCGGTGAGGATGATGCTGGCGACGAACGCGATCGATAGCATGACCGCAAAGAGTATGAGACGTCCAGTGTCGATAACTGCCTCTCGAAGTGCGTTACTTGTGCGGGCACGAAGTCGAGCAGGTTGCATGATTGGAGGTTTCTTACGCGGACGCAAAAAATCTAAGGAACGAGAGAAGCTGGTTGATACAGTTGGTACCTGCGAAAGCCCGGCACATGCCCGGAACGTGGAGGTGGGGCGGTCGGGGTAGTAAGTAGCGTGGCGCGTCAAAAAAAGGAGTATTGTTTCGCTCAGTGCAGTTGGATGCGGCCGCGATCGAGGACGGCCGCTGGATTGTCGCGCCCGTGCTTGGCTACGTAGGCGTCATACAGTGCTCGCGAGTAACGGCTGACTCGACTTTTGGTAGTGTCGAGAATCGTTGTTCCAGCCTCGGCTACCTCCGCCTGGGTCAGCGCTTTCCCGTCGGTAATACGATCTGCTGCGTACAC
Organism: Halostagnicola kamekurae; assembly: GCF_900116205.1. NCBI lineage: Archaea > Methanobacteriati > Methanobacteriota > Halobacteria > Halobacteriales > Natrialbaceae > Halostagnicola > Halostagnicola kamekurae. Next base: position 6,862 of record NZ_FOZS01000013.1, read on the forward strand.
AGCCGCAGCTGCTATCGTTAGTCGCGATGTCCCTGTCCCGATCGGTTTCTCATCGGCAATCTCGAGCAGGTGTTCGCCTATTCGTCGAAGCTGCAGACACGCTTCCACGTCTGGTGCATCGTCATCGAGCGCCGCGATCACTGCGTCGACGGCCGTATCTCGAACGGGCGGCACGTTCAATTCGAGCTCGCATCGGATTTTCCGCGCTGCTGCACACACTCTTTCACGATCTGCTTTTGCGTACTTGGCTACTTTCGTACAGGGCCGCGGGAAATTTCCTTCGAGCGTTGCGAGCGCAACTGCCCCGGCAGCGAGTGCTTCCCAGGACATTCGACCACCTGGAAGCCGTGCCTCGGCTGCTCGTTTCAGGAACAGTCCGGCATCCTCAGCTATGAATCCGGGGAGTGTCAGATTGCCGGTGATCGACTCGATATCGCGGAAACCCTCGTTGAGCCGAATGGCGCGCTTATCCTCGACTTGAAAGCGCTTGTGCCGCTGGCGCAACCGCTCGAACTTATCTTTCTGCTCTCTCGAGAGCGAATTCCCGTACCCGTCACTACCGAGGAAGAACGTCGTATGGAGTCCTTTGTCTACCCGCAGCGGGTTGATCGGTTCACAGCTCCACTCTGAGAGACCTCTTCCGTCGGAAGGCCCATGCACGCTCCGTGTCGGCCGGTGATCGACGTGCTCTGCCGTAACGACGAGCCCGCAGTTCGCACAGAATGACTCGTTATTCTCGGTAACTACCTGTCCATCGCACTCGGCGCATATCGATAGTTGAGCTGGCTCACGCTCGCCCGTGGCTGCCTGACTGTTCTCGTCTTGATTAGCTTGCTCTGCAACCGAAGCTTCATACCTCAAAAGGCTCTTACTTGACATTGGAGTTCTCCTGAAGGCGCTCACTCAGCGTCTTCTTCCGACATCACGACTCTCCAGCCGTGGCTGTCCACAACGACCAACTCACCTATCGCGCGCTCTCGCTCGCGCCTTCGCGAGCGCCCTGTGGGCGCGAGCGAGAGCGCGCCTGAGAAGGGGAGCTAACCAGCACCGCGCGCCGACCCGCCCGGAGCAAGCGGCCAGCTTTAAGCCGTTTCTCGCGTCCGGCCCGGACTGCGGGTTCGTGTCCAGCGTGACGGTCGCGAGCACGGCGAGCCGCGATGTGGCTCGCCGCGCGGAGCGGCCCAAAGCGTTGGAACGCGAAAGCCCGCGAGGGGCGCAACCGAAAACGCGCTTAATGCTGGCGTCGAGGGCACATCCATTTTAGCCCGGAACGGGCGCTCGAGGTACGAAGAGCGCCCGCATGCCCGGAATGGTCGGTCGCGAGCGATGCGGAGGGCGGAACGCGGCGTGCGGGGCGAGCCGTAAGCAAACACCTACCAATTGGTCTCGCTGCCCAACGAACTAGCTGCCATCCTGGCAGACTCAGAAAGGGCGAGGCCGTGTCGGTTATCCCCCAACCCCGAAAGCACCGAGCGACGAAGGAGCGAGGCGCGCAGCGGCGGTCGAGGGATATCGAACCGTCGAGGGCTTTCATCGCTAGTATCCTCGATTCCATCGAGGCAACATACGATACTCCGAATCGTCGATAAGACTCGCGATCGAGATTAACCAACAAAAATAGGCCGACGTTCCAACTGTTGGTTAATATAATCGCTAAACAGAGAATCGCTATTTTTGATGCCGAGTTCATCCGAGAGATCGAGGAGAAATTCGCCCGCAAGCAATTCTGATCCGATTCGTAACGAGGGGTGTTACTGGAACGGTGGAGTGTCAGTAACCAACGATGCGAGAAATAGACGCCTGAAGCTGGGTAAGTCAGAGCCAAAGGACGGTTGTACGGTTCGTTATAACCGCGAACTGACTTCCGTACCAGGTTTGAACTCAGTCAGTTCCTCGATACGTTGCTCGAGATCGTCGACTTCCTGACGGAGGTCCTCGGCATCGGGATCGTCGCTCAGTGCCAGCTGATCCTTCAGGCCTTGTAGTCGGGTTTCCTTCCGCTCCTCGTCGACGTCGGCTTTGCGGACGTATTCGCTCTTGTCGATCTCATACACTTCTGATTCAGCAAGTTCGGTCACCTCTAACGCCTCGTCGACCTTCTCACGGTCGACGGTCAGGAGTCGCTCACGAGAGATCCCTGCGTTCCCGAGCACACTGATGACTTCCTCATCGTCCTTCAGCGAGCGATTGCGTCGGCTCGTCCGCTGGACCGATCCGTACTGCCCGTGAACCGGTTGGTCGTGGTGGAGTCGCCCGAGGAGTACCTCACGGACCGCCTGCCGTAGATCGCCAGCATTCCGCTGGACATCAGAGAGTAGCGTATAGAGATTGATCAACACGGGAGTCCCACACTCCTCGAGTGCCGTCGGATCGTGGCGTTCGAGCGCGTCGATCAACAGAAGCATATCCGCATAGACCTCAAGGTCAGGTTCCGTCCGACCCGCTGCATCGGCCTGCTCATTGGCGGACTGGACAGAGGTCCCTTTGATGAGTTGCGACGTCGTCGGCTCCTCGGTTTCAGTGAGTGTCCCCGCTTGGTCGTTGATCTCGTAGCGAGGATGTAGGCTGAGTACCGCGGCATATGGTTCTGCATCTGCTGGAAGGCGCTCGAGTTCGAACGTTCCGCCAGCGTCGGTGATGCGCTCGGCAAGCGTTTCAAACTGCTCGCGTTGCAGCGGCTGAGAGTCGCCTGAATCGCCGAACTCGATGACGATGCGGTGCTCTTGGACATCGGTGATGCGGAATCGCGTCTCCGTAAGGGGCGTGATGAGTGTTGCATCCGCAGCAAGGGCGTCACACTCCTCGAGGAGCGTCCGCCAGCTCGCGGTAAAGGGCATGGTAGTTATTGGTCGTCTCGCGGGAAAACCTCTCGGCCCAGTCCGCTTCGACGCCAGTCTCCAGCTACTAGTCCAAGCGAGCCAGTTTTTGTAGTCCACACACTATATGCATATGATATCACTTTCACTGAGGTTCACTTCCTTTTTTGTGTTCGTTGTTTGTATGGTTAGCTACATGCTTCCTCGCTACAGAGGTGAGTCATCCGAGTGCGTGTAATGGCACATCTGTCTGCACGCGCGAATGCCGCCTACCAGAACGACTATCACCACAAGCTGCGTGGCCGGCTCTGGGACGCACTTGAGGGAACCGCCTACGACGAGCGACACGACGACGGCGAACCTCCGGGCTTCGCGTACTCGAACCCGTTTCCGCCCCACGACATGGAGGAAGGCGACGACCGCAAGCTGTTGGTCGCCTCGCCAGAGGAGGAGTTACTGGCCAACGTCGCTGCCGATCTGCTCGAAGAGCGGGAGTTGAACATCGGCGAGATGCCGTTCCACGTCGACGACGTGACTTCGCTCGAACCCGACGTCGGCGAACCGGGTACGCGCGGGACAATTGAAACCGGAACCGGGCTCTTGGTTCGGATTCCGCCATGGCGCTGCGAAGAGTACGGCATCGACCACCCCGGCGACGATACCGCCGTGTTCTGGCGACCCGAGCACTCGATGGAACCGCTTCGCACACAGCTGGAGGCCAACCTCGATCAGAAACACGACCGCTTCGCCCACGACCACCTGCCGGGGCCGAGCGATGTCGACGGTGATCTGTTCGACGGCTACGAACTCATCAAGACGTTCGCCGTCCCAGTGACTGTCACCGAGGGCCAGGAGATGACCTACGTCCTGAGCAAGTGGGAGTTCTCGTATACGGTTCGGGACGACCACCATCGCCGGCATCTCAACCTCGCGTTAGATTGTGGGCTCGGTGAACGGAACTCGTTGGGGCTCGGGTTCATGAACCTCAAGGAGGCAAACTGATGGATACGAAAGCCCTTGAGAACGTGGATACCGAAACGATTGAAACAACGATCCCGGATCGACCGATCGCGTCGCTCCGTGACATCGAAGTGCTCTACGGGGCCCTGTATACGCTCGGTCGAGGATTGACTGGGCCGTATGGCGCATACCTTACTCCGGACGCTGCTGCCGATCAAATCGGAAACGAGACACTCGTTGTTATCCGCGTCGACCTTCGCGGTGACAAAGCGACACCTGGCGATCCGCCGGTCACGCTCAAAATGTTTCCTGAAGATCTGGTGCCGCTCGTTGCCCATTCAAAATTCAGTGCCGCGATGGGGGTCGATCACAGCATTACCCACCAGTCCGGACAGACTAATGGCCCAGAAAAGCACAGCGACCATGCTTTCGAGCGATTAGACCGGTGGCCCACGGAAGATGCTGTAATCGAAGCAGCGTCAGAACACGATGATGGCTGGCTAATTGAGACATTAGCAGAGTTGGGAGATGATAATTCAGCCGAAACCAACATCCGGGACACGGTCAAGTCTATCGTTTCGGAAGAAGGACAACTTCTCCATACCGTCGCTATTGCGTTCGACGATAATGAGTTGAATACTACAGCTCAGTTCCGACCTAACGAAACGTGGCACTACCCCGGTGAAATCGAAGTGCTTCAGGAAGCAATGGCAGCCCGCAAGACAGGGAAGTTTCGGGCGAAAAACGAAGCTGAAGACGCTTCCGGGGATGGAACGTGCTTCGTTTTCGACACCGACGAAACGGTGTACGGTGTTGTTGACGACCCGATGAAACACTATCTCTCGAAACAGATGGAGAAGTTCCCTGCTCTTGACGCAGATCGGTCGTGGCAAACCCAAGGCCTCGGTCGGGATGCCGCGATTCGGGCACAGAACGCGGACACATTCCTCGATGCGTGTACTATCCCAGCACCGGGGACATCAGCGTTCTACCTCCCGTACCCCACCGGGGAAATCGATGCCGAGAGTGCTAGAGGGATATACCAGCTATTGAGTGAACAAGTGAACGCTGACGGAGAGTTTTCACCTGTCGGAAACAAATACCGAAAACTCAAGGCAACAGGAAAATTGGACGCCATTCGGTTCTCGCTCGTCATCGTCAACAAATACCAGAAGGATCGGTGGCGAGTTCTTGCGGCGACCCCGACAGCATCTACCCACATTATCGAAGATATCACTCAGCAACATCGGGCTGTTCTCGATAGTCGATGGGTTAGCAAGGAGGAGATTTTCCCGAAACGGGAGAAATTTCCGCTCCTGAGTATCGAAGGGTCAGAATCACTTTCGAATGTCGTCTCCAGTGTCGGGTATCTTTCGGAAACCTGCCTCGGCGATGATGCAGATGATCCGGGCAGTGACGATTTCCGTTTCCGAGGGACGGCGACGATTGCCAGTGGAAAACAGCTCCGGGTCAAGGAGTTATTTGGAGAGTACGTCGCAAAGCTTGTAGATCGGTTTGACCCGGACAACCAGTATCCGTTCCCAACAGCGACCTTTGCACAGCAGTACGTGCAGCTCAACGCTCTTAGAGCGTGTGGCTTGCTCACCGCAAATGACGACCGACTCGTAACACAACCACAACACATGAGCGACCAGACACCACAGGCGACAGCAGATAGTCGTCAAGAACAGTTCGAACAATTCATCGAAGATCACCCCGCATTGAGCGACAAAACGAGGAAGGGGGTGTTCGCACTCGGCGCGCTTGTCGGCCGCATCTCTCGATACCAGAGTAGGGAAGGCAAGAGCATGACAGCGGTCAAGCAGTATCCGATAGACAACCTCACAAAACACAACATCAGGCGTATCGCCACAGAAGTCGTTGACAGCAACATCGTCTATTCTGATGAGTACGCAGGGACGATGTACGGAGAGTTAATGGATACCGTATGTGACGGTCTCGAAACGGCCGAACCGAGCGACTGGGAGCTATCGACGGAAGACCTTCGCTTCCACTACGCAATGGGTATCGCTTACGGACAAAACGATTCCAGCACTTCGGAGACTACCAATGAGTAACAACAACATCGTCGAGAACCGTTCAGAAATCGTCTTTCTGTACGATGCCGTTGACGCGAATCCCAACGGCAATCCGCTCAGCGGAGCGAACAGACCACGAATTGATCCCATCACCAACGAAGCAATCGTCACCGACGTTCGCCTGAAACGATACCTCCGCGATCAGTTCGAAGCGGACGATGAAGGCGTCTATATCACGAGTGAACGTGGCGAATATGCCAAAGAACGTGAGGAACTACTCAAAGATACGTTCGGTGTGACAACTGTCGAGGAGATCGAGAATGAAGAATTTGATGGATTCGACAGATTCCTCGACAACGCAATCGATGCCAGATTGTTCGGTGCAACGTTCAGCATCGATACCGATACTGATGAGCTTATCGAGGCACTCGAAAAGCACCTCCCTGACCATCTTACTGGCCCTGTCCAGTTTTCGCCCGGAAAAACGCTACATCCAGTCGAAGTAAACGAGGAGTACAACAGCCTCACGAGCGTTATCGGAACCGATGACGAGAAGGAACAGGGTGGATTCGATCTCGACGATCACCGAATCAAATACGGACTGATCGGATTCCACGGACTTGTCGATGAACACGGTGCCAAAGATACCAATCTCAAAACCGAAGATGTCGAACAACTAGATTCGGTTTGCTGGCGTTCGATCAAAAATCAAACAATCACCCGTAGCAAGGTTGGGCAAGAACCACGGCTCTATCTCCGTGTCGAGTACGACACAGAAAGTTTCCATATCGGGGGTCTCACGCACGAACTCGGCGTTGTTGGCGACGACGAAGACGCTCGATCCTACCGGACAGTAAAAGACGTAACACTCGATGTAACGGATCTTGTCTCTCGGCTCAAGTCACATGAAGACCGTATCCAAACAGTGCATGTCGTTGCTGACGACGCGCTGGATGTTGTACTCGATGGAGCGATGCTTGAAGACGGATTCGTCAGTGCGCTCGAAGACTGCTTCGAATCAGTCAACGAAATCGATGTGTACGACAACTAGCGGTTCATATAGGGATGCAATCACAATTGGACGATCACGCCGACGCGAGTACGAGCCAAGGGACTGAGGTGACTCCTGATTCCCCTCCGAAGCAGTGCCTGTCGTTTCGACTGTCCGGGCCGTGGGGCCATTTCCGTCGTGTTGAGGGAAATACAGTAAAAACCACGTACCGAGTTATTCCGAGAACGACGGTGGCTGGTCTCGTGGCCGCAGTTCTCGGAATCGGACGAAATCAGTATTACGACCTGTTCGGACCGGAATCCTCAGCGATAGCTATTGAGCCAACGAGTGAACTCCGGACAATAAATCTCCCCGTGAATAACCTCACGACATCTCAAGAGGGGCTGAAAGGAGTTAATACGCGGGGAAAAGTCAGCGTCTACTATCCAGACCCAACCAAGGATCGGCAGCGAACGAATTACGAGGTGCTTGTCGAACCTGAGTACCGAATCGATCTGTGGCTTGCTGATGGGGAGAGGTACGATGAACTTCGAGAGTACCTCGCAGAAGGAAAGGCACACTACACGCCCTCCCTTGGCTTATCCGAATACCTAGCTGACATCGAGTATCTTGGCGAATACGAGGTAGAAAAAACGGGATCACCCGGATCTCATTCTGTCGATTCTGCAGTTCCAGACCCTGATGGTGTGGTACCCGAACCAAATGTCAGCTATGGGACGGAGCGATCACCGGCGTTCATGGAACGGACGACAGCATCCGGAGAGTTCTCGGGACGGAGAACGACGAGTTACCTGACCTACACCTATAATCCAAGCGGAGGAGCACTTACCGTCTCAGATGCAACGGCGGTAAGCGTTGATGATCGAACTGTGGTGTTTCGATGACGAGGACGCTTGATTCAGGACGAGAAATTCTCTCGCATCCGTCCGAGATAAATCAAAATAAAAAACCACTCTGGAACCATCTAACAGGAGTAAGTGAACGAGCAGCCGCTGCCATCTCGGAACACTCTCGATTTAGGGAGTCACTGGTCGATGCAGAGAAACTTCTCGGACTTGCCCATGACTTTGCGAAAGCGACACCGGCGTTTCAACAGTATATTCGACCGAACGAATCACACGACTCCCCGAAACATCACGCAAGGCTGGGTAGTTTAGTCGCCTATTTCTTCCTCCAACAAAACGGATATGACCGAGAAACTCGGCTGGCCGGAGTACTTGCCGTTGCTAAACATCACGGCGATGTCCCGGACGCAGCAGGATATATCAGAAGGACGTTCGATGAGCCTCGAATCAATCCAGTAGGGAGCAATCAAACTATACAGGCAATCGAGCAAGCCAAAACAATCGACGATCACGCCGAGACGTTTGCCCGTGATTTGTTCAGAGAAGCAGTTTTTGAGGGGGCTTGGGACAATTTTCTTGAAAAAATCGGTGACTCCTCTGACTCACCTATTCTTACGGACATCATTGAAGATGCAGGTGAGCGAGGAGGGTTGGCTGGAGAACTAGAAGTGAAAAACACTCGGTTTGATGAGTCGATCTACACAAGGTATTTGGTCCTGTTTGGCTCGCTGACGTTTGCAGATAAGACGGATGCTGCAAGAATCGATACCGACGACAGCCGACTATGGGGTGAGTATCCATCACTTGATAAACTCGAAACACATCTAAACGAACTCGGTGGGGAAACACAGAACGATATTGAAACTCAGCTGAATGAGGTCAGAGCGGAGGTTCAAAACGAGATTCCGAGACAGACACGCGGATTTCTCGAAAGCAATCAATCAGTCGCAACACTAACCCTTCCAACAGGGTACGGGAAAACGTTCGCTGGACTGCTCGCGGGGCTCACCCTCTGTGATGAACGGGATGGTCGACTCGTATACGCACTTCCGTTTACTTCGATTATAGACCAGACATCGGGAACTCTACAGGAGGTTTTCGAGACAGACCCATCCGATAATCTGCTGACAGTACATCACCACCTCGCAGAGACAAGAACGGATACCGAAAGCGAAGAGGAAGAAGAAACGGACGAACACGCCTCGCACGAGGTGCTACTCGCAGAGAGTTGGCGAACTGGACTAACACTAACGACCTTTGTACAGTTGTTTGAGAGTCTTGCTGGCCCACGGAACGGACAGTCGCTCAAACTGTCCGCGCTTCAGGGTAGCACTGTTATTATCGATGAACCACAGGCTATCCCACAGCACTGGTGGCCTATTATCCGGAAGCTCATCGATATGCTGACTGAGCGGTTTGATGCTCAGGTGTTGCTAATGACCGCTACTCAACCCTCTCTTGTTGAGGATTCGTTCGAACTTATTTCGTCTGAACGACTGCTTGAGATCGAACAATCCGCTTTCAGTGGTGACCCACCATCGAGAGTGCAGTATCAACTCCATCCGACAGCACTCGTCACCGAAAACGAGGATCAATTATCCCACCTTGATGCAGCAAGGCTGCTCGCAGAAACAGTCGTAAGCGGAGATACAACGTTAGCAATCTGTAATACGATAGAAAGCACTCGAATACTTACGAGGGAATTTATCGACAGTACTTCCGAATACGAGACCGATCCGATCTCTGTCTCTGAGGTGTATGCAGAGCAGCTTGATGAAGACGAAATCGGTGGACTGTCAGCGACAAAGGAATACGACGGCAAGCAACGACCGAGTATTGAGCGCGGTCGACTCGTTCGTGCTGTTGTTGAGGAGCTTCGAATTAAAGATACGGCAACGTATCTGCATCTGACAACGCGTGTGCGCCCGTGTGACAGGCAGTTTCTCCTTGCTGTTGCGAACGATCTCGCAGGAATGGACATTCCGTTCGCACTGATTTCGACGCAACTCGTTGAAGCTGGGGTCGACATTAGCTTCGATACAGTCTTCCGCGATTTCGCTCCTCTAGATTCGATAGTACAGGCGGCGGGTCGGTGTAACCGGTCCTACGAACGTGCGCCGGAAACTGGTGTTACGACTGTCTGGCAGCTCGAACCTCCCGGCGAAGGCAACACATCTCCATCAACAGCAGTGTACGCACCGAACCGGAACCGGGGTGAGACTGATCTCTTGATGCATACCCGATCCGTTCTCGAAACAGTACAATCGGAACACGGGACAGCGTTTGCTGACGAGGTTCTGGCGAAGGATGCTATCGAACGCTACCACGATACTGTTGGAGAACGTGTTCACAGCGTCTCCGAAAGTAATGATCTCGTGACTGCATTCGAGCAGGCAGATGGAAAGACATTGTGTGAAGCATCACTCATCGAACGGCGACAGTCAGTGGAGGTATATGTGTGTCGGACTAGGGAGGAACACGACTCCGCAACGACTATTGAACCACTGATGAAAGAACGGAAGTTCGATGAGGTGGATTCGAAACGAGATGAACTGGCATCAATTCGAGTTTCGATTCCAGTTCCAAGAGCGAATACCGATGCCGCGAGCGGTATCCTTAGCCTTGAGCCATTAATCGATGAGGAGGAGAAACGACACGATCCAGAACGGATTCTCCATGCATCGAATTCAATATTCGACCCAGAGTTCGGAGTCCAACCAAGTGAATACGGTGTGGAGGATCGATTCTTTTGACCGCCGCTAATCCAGTCGATCGACTCCTTGCCACGGCTCGCGGCGAGCCAGTCGATGAACCGTTTCGTGTCACAGGCGTGATGATGCAGTACTACTACGTCTGCAAGCGCGAACTCTGGTTCGAGAGCCGAAACCTCGAAATCGACCGCGAGAACGCGACCGTAGTCCGTGGCACCCGTGTCGACGAAACGGCCTACAGTGATAAACGCGAGAACCTTCATCTCGGAATGATCTCATTGGATCTGCTTGATGACGGCCGCGTTGTCGAGATCAAGCCCTCTTCGGCACTGACCGAGCCGGCCGAGATGCAGCTGTCGTACTACCTCTGGTATCTCGACTGTGTGGCCGACATCCAGCGGGATGGTGTCTTGGCCCATCCCCGAGAACGCAAGCGAGAGCCGGTTGACCTCACCGACGAACGGAGGGAAAAAGTCGAAACGGCGATCCGCGGGATTCACGATGTCGTCGAACAGTTCTCGCCACCACCGGCTGAGGAGAAACCGTTCTGTGACTCGTGTGCGTATCACGACTTCTGTTGGTGTTAACAATGGACCGAAACTACCACGTCTTTTCCGACGGCCGACTCGAACGAAGCGACGACACGCTCAGACTCGTTCCTGACGACGGGGGCGAGAAGAAGTACATTCCAGTCGAGAACGCCGAGGCATTCTTCCTCCACGGCCAGATCGATTTCAACACGCGGTTGATGTCGTTTCTCAACGACCGGACGGTCGCACTCCATGTCTTCGGGTGGGAGGATTACTACTCGGGTTCCGTGATGCCGAAACGCGGGCAGACCTCGGGGAAGACTATCGTCAATCAAGTGCGCGCCTACGAGGATAGCGAGCATCGACGACAGCTCGCCGCCGCGATTGTGAGGGGAAGCATCCACAACATGCGGACGAACGTCGTCTACTACAACGGCCGCGACCACGATCTCGGCGGCGTCATCGATGACCTGGAAGCTGCGGCCGCACGCGTCGACGAATCGCTTCCTGTCGATGAACTACTAGGTGTCGAGGCGACGGCGAGAAAAGCCTACTACCGGAGCTTCAACGAGATCCTTCCAAGCGAGTTCCAGCTCAGTCGACGGGAGTACAATCCACCACCCAACGAGATTAACAGCCTCATCTCCTTCGGTAACTCGCTGGTCTATGCCAACTGCGTCTCGGCGATCCGGGCGACCGCACTCGATCCGACGATCAGCTACCTCCACGAGCCAGGGGAGCGACGGTACTCGTTGTCGCTCGATATCGCCGACCTGTTCAAACCGGTGCTCGCTGATCGGGTCCTGTTCCGGTTGGTAAACCGAAACCAGATTTCGGATACCGATTTCGAGACGGAGCTCGGCTCCTGTCTGCTAAACGAGTCCGGGCGAAAGACGTACACAAAGGCATTCGAAGAAACGCTGGAACGGACTGTTGAACACCCAACACTAAACCGGAAGGTCAGCTATCAATACCTGATGCGGCTCGAAGCATACAAGCTAAAGAAACACCTGCTCACTGGTGAGGTATACGATCCGTTTCAACGGTGGTGGTGACATGTACGTCGTGATGGTCTACGATTTAGAGGCCGATCGCACGCAGAAGGCTCTCAAACTCGGTCGGCGGTACTTGACCCACGTCCAGAACTCAGTACTCGAAGGCGAGATCTCCGAAGGCGATCTGGCTACACTGAAAAACGAGATCGATGACCTGCTAACCCCCGGTGAGTCAACGATTATCTACGAGTTATCCTCCGATACACTTCTGAACCGGACGGTGTATGGCGACGATCCGACCGAAGACCAGCGGTTTCTATAGCTAGTTCCGTCGACCCCAGGGGGGACAGGACCTATTGAGGGTTGACGGAAGCTCTTTACTGTATGCACACGTT
>NZ_FOZS01000014.1 GCF_900116205.1 Halostagnicola kamekurae
CGACGGTTTCAGACGAACCCTTGTAGGGTTGAAGGGAGACGCCGTCTCGCGCCGGTTACTAACCGTCCTAGTTTCAGACGAACCCTTGTAGGGTTGAAGAGTGCAGAATCCTTTTATCACGCGATATCGTAAAATCGTTTCAGATGAACCCTCGTGGGGTTGAAGCCATTGTAGATATCTATATAACGCGACGAATCTGATAGTTTCAGACGAACCCTTATGGGGTTAAAATCTTCTTATGCGTCGTCGGTGCCGCCTTGTTATACAAGTCGGAAACGAACCGGGCATATCCCGGCTGTTTCCGCCCAGATTCGCACTTGACCGGTACTGATTAGTGAATAGTTGTTATAACAAGCTTGCATGAGACTCGATGGAACGGCGAAAGAGGATCAATACAAGGTGTGGATGACCGACGGCGAACTCGAGGAGCTTCGGCGGGCGGCCGCGACCCACCGTGACGATCTCATTATTCAGCTCGGTGGGTACGTTGGGCTCCGTGCGTTCGAAATACCTCAGATCAAACCGAAACACATCAAACGGACTGATGACGGCGAGCACTATCGGCTTCGCGTCCCTGAAGGGAAGGACACGACAGGGGGCGGCGGGAAGCCTCGAGACACCTACCTCCCGAAAGACGTCGAGGGCGATCTCCACCGCTACCAGAGTGCGGAGAACGTTAGTCGGCATGATCCGTTCGTTAATCTCACCGAGCGGGGCGTCCGCGATGTTGTCAAACGGAGCGCAGAGCAGGCGGCCGATGAGACCGGGGACGGCGACTTCCGATACGTGAGCTCCCACGATCTTCGCCGGCGATTTGCACAGCGACTTCTCGTCGACGAACAGGTGAACCCACGCGTCGTGATGGCAGTCGGCGGCTGGGACTCCTTCCAGGCGATCGAACCGTATCTGAACGCACCGACGCCTGAGGTCGTCAACGGTGCCTTCGAGGAGGCTGGTCTCGCATGACCGAAGACGACGTCGATCCCAAGAAGCCCCGCCCAAAAGGGCACTACCCGAGATTTAGAGATAACGAGTGGCACTACATCCCAGATGAACTCGCACAGACGATTTCGCTTGGGCCCGCAGGGGACGGTGAGCCCGGCCAAGACTGGGTGCTCACCTACACGCCGGAAACACGGGACGAGAGCGACCGCGAGAAGATACTCGTCCGGCTGACGCCCCGAGCGCTCCATGAACTGTACATCGAGACGAAGGGGCTCGATGTCGAGACACGTCAGATGGGTCACCGCGCGGAGTGTGACCTCTGCGGAGAGATAGTCGATTTCGAGCGGGCGATCCCGGACGGTCAAGGAGAACCGTGTCACCGACGCTGCTGGGCCGACGCCTATGGCGCACCCGACTGGTTCACCGAAGTTCTCTAACTCGGCGGATGTCGTGATCGAGGCTTTCGAGACGGCAGGGTTGGCGTGATCCGGACAGACTGAGCTAAACTCCAAATAACTGCAGTAACGCCCGCTCGAGCAGTCAGTCTATCTCGCCGCTATCGTCCTCGAGCATTGCACGGACGATTCGAACAGTAGCCTCGAGGCCGGGATCGGCGTCGAACTCACCGGCTTCGGCGCGCTCGATGAACTCACGAAGTTCGTCGGCGTCCTGGTCGTCGTCCAGTTCGATCTCGAGGTCGCCGCTCTCGACGACGTCGGCGAGGTCTCCGGCGGGGTCGATGTGACGCGGGTCGCTGTCGGGGACACCGTCACCGTCGACGTCGTCGCGATCGCCGGTCATGGCGGGAGGTGCCGGTCGTACACGTTCCGGCGGTGGCCGACGGCCTCGACGATGAGGACGTCCTCGCCTTTGTCCCACGTGATGATTGCCCGGTAGTCACCGGCGCGGAGCTTGTAGTACGGCCACCCCTGTAGCTTCTCGAGGCGGTGGTCGGTCCAGTCTTGTGCTTCGGCGAGTTTCTTCAGGATTCGTTCTCGTGGCTCGGCATCGAGGCCTTCCAGGTGGCCGTCAGCCTTCGGCGTAATGTCGACGTCAGTCATGCCGGGAGATATGCAGAGAGAGCTTAATTATCATTGGACGAAAGAGAGAACTGGCCTCATTCGGCGTCGACGTCGTACTTGTCCATCACGTCCTCGAGCGAGTGGGTCTCTCCTCGCTCGCGCTGTTTCCGGCTCTCGTGGAGATCCTCGAGGACGTCGTCGGAGAGCTCGACACTCGGGTTGAGCCAGTCCCGGAGAGCGTCACGGATCGCCTCGGATCGGGAGGTGTACCCACGGCGTTCGTACTCCTCGTCGATCCCCTCGAGCAGCTGCGTCGGCACTCGGACATCGATCTTAGTCGTCCCGTTGCCGTCACCGTCGCCGGCGCCGCCGGTATCAGTACTCATTGTTGTGTGAGACGCGGGTCTCACATAAAAACCCTGCGTGGTTTTCACCAGGGGGTCGCGCTCCCGCGCGCCAGAAGTTGCATTGAGACAGGCCGAATCGCAGGAAGGAATCGAGGCAGTAATGCAACTGCGAAGAAACCGCCGGTGAAAAATCTCCTGTCGAGGTCGTCGCTTACTCGAGCCAATTCGGTCCAGCGTAGGCGTCGACGTAGCAGCGTCGATGGACCGGCTCCTGTCGTGAATTCGGGATAGCCTTCTCGAGGGCAACCATTTTCCCGCAAAGGTCACACTCCGCTCTGTAGCCCGCTTGTCACGCTTCAACAGAGAGGCCTTTGGTTTCGATATACAGCTCATCAACGTTGTTTCAATCTCTTACTTAAAGTTGCAACCGGGTTCCCCGTCTTGCGATTGGGATACAATCACTCACAAAATTGGCAAGAGAAGCCGACAGAAAATGAGCAGCTGAATCCAGTATCCGAATTCGCTATTCGAATCGCGTCTCTGGATTCGGTATCCAAATCGAATATCTCAGTTCGTTATTCGGATTCAGTATCCAGATTCGGTATCTGGATCGACTATCCCGGCGCGTGGAATACCGTTTTCGACGAGCTGGGTATAGGGATTTCATCCGTCAAACACCTATCTAACTACCGTGAGACAGCGATTGCTGATCTTGGACGTACTAACTGGTTGTGACGGTTCGGTAGTCCAATCCGTCCAATAGCTCTTGGCTGTCTGTGAGGGTTCGAATGATTTTGACGGTTCAGATTGAGTACACCCTTTGACCGGTTCAGCGGTGGATTCGCGGTAAACTCTACTCCGCTATATATTTCTACAGGGGTTACTACAGAGGCTAATACAGGAATTGCTACAGAGATTACTACAAGAATTCCTATAGCCAGAAATATAGCTATCTCTATAGTCCTTTCGTGGCCTGTCGTTGTGCCGCCTCTCGGACAGCTTCAAACTCCTCAGGGTCTGCCTCTTGGAACCCGAGGCGCAAAGCCAGGCGGAGGACAACGCTCCGATCTACCTCACCTTCCTCGAGGTCGAGTTCCCGCTGCAGGGAATGACCGACGCGCTCTAGGTGTTCAGGATTCGCTTCCAACGCTCGCACGAACGCCGAAATGTGACCATCCCAGACACTGACGGTCTTTTGCTCCTCGCCAGCGTCGATCGCCTCGAGCTCGCGTACGATCTCCTCGACGAATTCCTGTTGCTCCTCTTCAGCCGCCGCCTCATCGAGCCGGTCGCCTTGAGAGGTCTTCTCGCGTAACGCCGTGAGGTCGTCGTCCTCAGACATCGCCCTCACCCCCCAGGCGCTCGAGAAGCGTCTCTGTCGCTGCGAGGTAGGCCTCCCGCGCCTGTCGTGCAGTCGTGGAAGGCCCATCAAGTTCGAACGCCGTGACACCGCGCTGGGCGGCATTACGAATGTCCTGCGAGTAAGGGACATAGCTCGGTGCGATTGCATCGGGATACTCCGCTTCGAACGATTCCAGGTACTCTTCGGCGAGCGAGGTTCGCGTATCGACTTTGTTGGGCAGCACTAACGACAGGTCAATTTCGATCTCGAAGTTCTCTGCTATCTTGTCGAGATCGCGCCGGAGTGCATCCGCCTGTTCGGCTTCGAACGGACCCATTTCAACCGGAGTGAGGGCGTTTCGAGTCGCCCACAGTCCATTGTAGGTGACGTTATTCGTCATTCCGGGGAGATCGATCAAAACGACGTCGTAGCTGAGTTGGTCGACATATTCGTCGAGGAACTGCTCAAAACGGCTGTATCGATCGTGAGAGTCGTCAATATTTCCGAGCTCCGAGTCCAGGGTATCGAGACCTGGGTGGGCTGGAATAAGATCCGGTCCCTCACCTGTGTCGACGACGAGATCAGCAACCGGATCCTCGCCTAACTTGTCGGCGATCGTCGACCAGGCGTCGTCAAAGACCGTGGAGATATTCGGCCACGCTTCATCTTCTTCGATCTGTTTCTGGTAGCTACCCCAAACGCCGAAATGCTTTGCGAGGTCACCCTGCTTACCCGCAAGATCGACTAAGAGAACCTCCTGGTCCAGCTCGGCAAGTGCCACCCCAAGGTGTGCAACTGTCGTTGTCTTTCCAGTACCACCCTTATCGAGGAACGCGGCCGCGCGAAGTGTATCATCCATTCCTATAGTAGATCATATAGCAAACCCTATAGTATTAAATCCATCGTCAGACATAGTCGAGAGTTGACTATAGGAACTCCTAAATGGTTCCTACCAACGTATTGCGGGAAATCCAGATATGATTATTGGGTATCACACCCCAGTTGAGAAGGATTCTATCATAGCCCGTTGCACGCTTTCGAATATGTGACACTATGAGGCTACTTTCGAAAGCGTGCAACGGGCTATATTAGTGCTATCTATGTGCTATTCCCCTTATTGTGAAACTGTGCAATAGTCGATATGATACATAACACCCCGGATATTGATAATAGAGCGATGGTCAGGAAATACTCGCTTCCAGCTTCGCTCACTAACACATATATTGACAAGGATATTACAATAGCCGCAAGAAGC
Source organism: Halostagnicola kamekurae (assembly GCF_900116205.1). Taxonomy (NCBI): domain Archaea; kingdom Methanobacteriati; phylum Methanobacteriota; class Halobacteria; order Halobacteriales; family Natrialbaceae; genus Halostagnicola; species Halostagnicola kamekurae. The sequence continues at coordinate 4,912 of NZ_FOZS01000014.1, forward strand.
GGGACCATCTTTATCCAGTCCATATCATGGTTTCCATTTTGCACACTATTAAAGATTGCTATGGATTAGCAAGATACATCATGGTCTCTAGATTAAACTTTTATGTGACTATCTACTATCGTGTTATGTGGTTCGAAGAAACAATATCGATCGACGGACTGCAATAAAAGGTATCGGTGGCTTCCTATCCCTTGGAATCCTTCCAGCAACTAGTGCGGCTGCAAGTTCAGCAGAAAGCGCTGAGCAGCCTGAATCTAAATTTAATATCGTAGATGGACAAGTTGTTGTTGATGAGGATGTCACGGGTGAAGCCGCGGAAGCTAGCCAACAAACTGCAGATACTATTAATACAGGGATAGAGAACGGACACCTCACTGCATTTGAGGAAAATGGAGAAGTAATGGTCGAACCGGTCGAATCTTCCCGTGATGACAATCTTATGTCTACTCAGTCTGTTATGTCTACTCAGGCTGGTCAGAACGATCTCTCATGGGATCAAAATGGAATCACGACATCAATTACACTAAAAATGAATGATGAGCTGACGGATACAGTAGTAATTATACTTGCTGGTGGCGCGGCAGTTTCCGCCGCTACGTCTGCGGTTCTTGGTGCATCGGGTATTGGTGCTGTTCCAGCTGCCATTTCGGGGGTTATTTCAGCTGCACTGGGCTTCTTTGCTACAGTTCTCTCTGTAAAAAATGATGGTTCTGGTGTTGCTATCAACTTCAAGCAACGTCCCTTCTTACCAAACACTGGTAGTGTTTCTACGCGTTAAGGTTGAAGTATTATTTATTTTTAGATGTTTAGTTGATGGTTTTAAAATTATCTCCGGCATCTCACGAGCCAGTCACTCTCGACTAAAAACTCGAAGAGTGTGAGCAGCGGTTATCGTAATTATCCTACAATCACTGAGAAGCAGGGTCGCAGTATCGGAAGTACTTGGAGATCATTGATGATGTGTGTAGGCTTAGGCGGTTTAATGAGGAAGTGTTGATTTTTATTTCTCCAGAGTTCAATCTTAGTAAGATCGAGGATTTCTTGGACGAGTTAAGCCGGTCCGACTACGATGATTACAAGGTCGTGTTTATGAGTTTGGAGGGGTTGGCATCGTTGATTCTACATCGTACTGCGCTTACGCCAGAGCGGAAAGTACGTATGAATACCGGTGGCTGGCCGTCTATGTTGTATGGTTTATTTTTGGATCGTGGTTTTGACCGAGATGAGCAGGATTACGAATTAGATCGAGAGAACGGTTTATGTCTTGATGGGTGGGCTGTGAAGCAACATTTTGCTAACAATATTGAGGGGCAAAAACCGGGAGAGATTTTTGAATATTGTTGAGGAGGAGATTAGAAGGTTTTCCCGAAATAGAAACTTAGCTACTACAACGAGCTGACCAACAATCACCTACCCAAGAGCGTTCGAACAGATGATGCTCGAGGGTCGTTTTGAGGCCCTCGAGCACCTACTTAGAGGTCGGGCGAACCGACCTCACACCCACAGGGGGAGCAGATGTGCTCCGTCGGGCCGCGGCTCGTGACCAGCGCGACGGGTGTGCCACACCGCGGACAAGCTGGGAGTGGCGACTCTTCATTATTTGATTTCGATGGCTGTTCGCTCATTGATCCCTTGAGAGGTGCTCCACAAGAGCGGTTGCTAGTTGAATGCGATACGACGGTCGTGCGAGACGTTTATATCTCGGTAGAATCAACGCAAACATGGTTTCGAACCCACCTCGGGTTAGAAACCGCGCCTCGGGTGTGGTACCACCCGGGGCATTTCAGCGCATGCCCCTCGCGGCTGGTAGAAGCGCGGTTTCTATCTTGTTTGTTGTCGGGTAGTTACTTATAATATTGGATTTAGGATAGTGTGAATAAGACGGATAAATATCTGTGTATCATCCTTCGAGTCTGTAGCGAGTAGTAGAACGAATTTCTCAGCATGAAACTTCAATGGGAGAAAATCGGTTATTGATACGAGTGACTGGAGCCTGCGGAAATACGGTGTGGGGTACGGAACCTCCGGAAGCGGTGGTGTTGTGGTTTTCCATTAACCTACGGAAACTAACCCCCCACCTACGGAACCTCCGGAAACGACGGTCGAAGGTTTTTTGTAATTCTGGTTGAAGGAACAACCATCAAACACTGCTATGACCTCAGCCTTTGATCATTTATCAGAGAGCGCTATTTTCTCCAATCGAGACGCTCTCGCCGATGAATACATACCCTCAGAAATTGTCGGGCGCGACGAGAAGAAAGAGGAGTACATGAATGCACTCCTACCCGTCTACAAGGGAGAAAGCCCAGATAATGTCTTTCTCTATGGGCAGAATGGCGTCGGAAAGACCGCTGTTACACATTGGGTGCTCAACCAACTTGAAGCGTCAGAGAAACTCCAAACTGAGCTTGAAATCCTTACCATCAACTGTGAAGGCGTGAATACGTCGTATCAGTTAACGATAGAACTCGCAAACCAATTGATTCCGGATTCAGAGGACTATCTAGCTTCAACGGGTCACCCCGAGAGTAAGGTCTATTCCGTTTTCTTCGACCAACTGGACAAGATCGGCGGAACTGCTCTCGTTGTCCTCGACGAAATTGATCACGTAGCGAACATCGATACGTTCCTTTACAAAGCCACGCGCGCAGCAAGTTATGGTGATCTCACCGAAACAAAACTCGGACTCATCGGGATCAGCACCGATACTGCCTTCGGTGAAAACCTATCATCAGATGTTCGTTCATCCCTTCGTGAGCGTGTCATCGAATTTCCTCCCTACGATGCTAGTCAGCTCGAAGAAGTCCTCCGACAGCGTGTTGATACTGCCTTC
>NZ_FOZS01000015.1 GCF_900116205.1 Halostagnicola kamekurae
GTTTCCCCCGAATCTCTGCTGGCGAAACGATTGGACTCATTCACAGTGCCACTATGTAGGTCCAACCCAACGCCCTATGGCGATTCACCAGAGCCTTCATCACCGTTTTTCTCTGTGCTCCCTCGCTAACGCTCAGTCGCTCGGCAAAACGTTGATACACGAACTAAACGCCAAAGAAACTGATTGCAACGTGGGGTTACTGTTCGTTCCTCGAGCGGATAGAGAGGGTACCGCATATATCGAACCGATGTATCCAGATTGAGAGGGCCTCTGACGACTATACCTTTCGCCAAGGACGCTAAAAGCGCACTGAAAAACAGATTTCTCTTTAAGTGCTTCTCGTCACAAGGTGTAGATATAGCAAGGGGCGTTCTCCTAAATCCTCACTCTCGAGAGTCACAACCCGGTCAATCAGGGGGAGTTGCAATGGAGTTGTTCGTCTAGAAGGCGCTCGAGGTCGCTTCTTCCAGAAGGTGTTTGTCTGCACACGGTTTATGAGGATTTGTTTTCTTGAAAGCTGATTCCCAAGGAACTGCATGGGGTGCTTGTGGAATCCATCTATCGCCCCCGATTGATCCTCGAGCAAAGGAGTACCATGGGGTTGTCTGTAGATACGGTAGGGGTGTCATAGAATGGTTCGCATACCCACTTTGTGAGAGTCGACGAACGGTAAGTACAGTACTGTAGTTATCGATTGCGTCAGCCGATCAGGATTCGGCTTGCCTCTCAAGCGCGTAGATCCCCTCGGTCGTTCCCACGTACACGAATTCGTCCACCAAGTAGTTACGTATCGTTCCCATAACGGACCTATCCCATGTCTGTTCGCCATTCGGGTCGACGCTGACAAGTCGATTTTTGCCGGCACGGACGAACACTGTGTGATCGTCCGCGCTACTCTCTTCGATAACGGTCAGTGACCAGATTGGACCATCATTGATCGTGACCTGCCAGCGCTCGTTACCGGTCGCCGCATCGATGGCACGGAGTCGGTCTGTGCCGACGTACACCACCCCATCACGAACGGTCACGACTGGATCGGATTCCTCGTCCGGATGCTCGATCGATTCCAAGAGGAGGTCTCGCTCGCCGGACGTACGGTCGAACGCGTACAGACGGGACTCGTGTTGACCAACGTTCGCGAGCACGAAAAGGCGGTCTGATGTGATTCCCACGATCTCCGTCTGCACATCCACCGCATCGACGGACTGACGCCACAACTCGTCGCCGTCGGCGACTCCAGCGACCCACTCTCCCGTTGCGACGTATGCGACATCCTCTGAAACCGCCGTATCGATGATCTGTGTGTCACTGTCGTCAGGGTTGTATCGCCAGCGTGTACTTCCGTCGTCTCGATCGAGCGCAACGAGTGCGGCCGTTTTCTCTACGTAGACGGCGTCGGCGATGTCGACGATTCCGGAACCACTGGAGGTGATGTCCGATTCGTCGACTCCGTCGGTCCACAGTTCCGAACCGCTTTCCGCGTCGAACGCTCGCACGACGCCAACAGAATTCGAAACGTAGACGACACCGTCGACGACGAACGGGCTCGTGCGTCCGGTACCCACCGATTCGTCGCGCCATTGCTCTTCGCCATCCCAGTCGAGCGCGTACAGGCCAATACAGTCGTCATCGGTGCAGTAGCCGAAGTAGATGCCTGTGTCTGTGACTGCGAGCTCCGAGTAGGTGTCCATCCCTCCTGCGTCCCCGTACGCCCATTGGCGTTCACCAGTCGTGCTATCGAGTGCGACGACCTGTCCGTCAGAGCGCTGCCGGCCGAATACCACGCCCTGGGAGACGACATCGAGTTCACCGCCCGCTTCGTAGTGCCACCGGTACTTACTCTCTGCGCCATTTTCGGCGAGACTGAGGCACCCGACCAGCATAGAACCTCCAGTTATACCCGCCATTCCAAGTATTGTTCGACGATTCATAATTGGCTTTACTTGACAAATTCATAAATGTTTTGTGTGGCCCGTATTGAACTCATCCGGCTTCAAGAGCTTTGGTGAATCACCATAATGCAGTAGGTTGAGTGATTGTAGAGAGCCTATAGTAGAGCTCAATCGCTCTGCTATCATGGATGCCTTCGAAATCTTGGCTAAATTGTCTCAAAGTAGCGCCTCAAATCATCGAATTTTATCTTTGGAAGTCGATGCCATCTAGTGAATCACCTGAGACTTAGTTTTGAGTTTGTGGGTGTTCGGAATAGGGGACACACGTATCGGTTAGTAGAGGGAGATTCACTCAGCAAATCGAGTACGTAGATGAGGCGGTACCGTCCTCCTGAATCATTACATATGCGCCTCCGTAACATTGGTTCGTCTTGATGGTTACCTGTCCGGTTTCATTCCGTGCGGCCCAGCGGATTTCAAAGGTCTCAATGCCATTAGGGGACGCTCTGTCGGTGTTGTAGACTTCTCGCTCTTTGCCAGGGTCAAGTACATGACTTTGATTGTGAACGATTTCGCCCGTGGCGTTTCGTACAACAGTAATGTCGAAGGTTGCGCCCTCACTGCCATGGTTTTCGAGATCCACTGGATGATCTGAGTCCGGTTGTTCCGAAACGGGAGTCCCCATACAGCCAGTCACGAGTAGTATAACTGCGAAAGCACAGAACCCCTTCAGTAAGCGGTCACGCATTACTCAAGCATACAGTAATCAGTATGAATACTTTCTGCCGAATAAGCACATGTAGTTGCCGTTCAGTATAGGTGGTCTATCTATCGATGAGTTGTAGGATGACAAAAATAACGAGAGTGAGCGGAAGAATATACATAAGAAGAATAGCAATGAACCCGATGGCCATATTAACTGCGCCACCGCCACCAGAGGCTGTCTGTATGTAGATGAGGACAACAAACCAGAGAGTTGCTACCTGAATGATCCGAGTATCGTCCATAGCGTATCATTAGTCGTGGCGTTTCTATCTAATCATTTTCGATAAGTATGCAGGTATAGTGAACAGATAGTTCAGTCCGGATGGCGCGAAAAGAACCCTACGTGGATCGTTCTATGACACCTCTACCAGACTCAGTTATCGTCACCGACGAACCGCCGCGCACGGGTCCAGATCGAGTTGCCTTCCTCAGTACTCGTCTCACCCACTTCGGGATCTGAAGCCTGATCACGACGCTCGAGTTCCTCCTGATAATCACTGAGCGTCTCTCGAAGCGCTTCGTTGGTCGTCTCGAGTTCGGCGATACGCTCGTCTTTCTCCTCGAGTGCTGCCTCGAGGTTGTCGACGCGATCGGACAACAGACGGTTTTTCTCGACCATATACGCATGATTCTGCGCTGGCTCGTTACGATTATTGGTGGTTGACGACTCGCTCTCTCTGGAACTCGCTTCACTCGAGTCCTCTCGAGTGTCAGGATCGTAGAATTCGGAGGTGTTCGCTATTGCTCGTTCGATGGTCTTCTCGCCGTACGTCGAGCCATCCCCGTAGTGGACGTCGTCCCATTTCTCCCGGAGAAGCCCTGATTGCCGAAAGAGCCGATCTACTCGAGCGTGGTCGCCACCGGTCCAGAACGCCAGCAAACAGCACAGCGCCATATCGGCTTCCGACTGGCTCTCGTACCCTACCGTGTTTCCGTTCCAGAGTCGCTCAAACTTTGATCCGTTCGATGCATTTCGGGCTTTCTTGAGCAACTCCTCGTCCTCGAGGTCAACGTCGATATCGACTCCCTCGCCCGTCGACACCTGCTCGTTAGTCGTGCCACGATTCTCGGGTTCGGATTTCGCGCCAGTATCGGTGTCCTGGACATACTCCCAGTGAATCGCCTCGAGTGCGTCCTGTCGACGAGCAACGCGACCAGGCGTCTCCTCGAGGGAATCACCGGTCACGGTGAAAAAACGAGCCGTGTCGTACAGTTCAATGCTTCCACGACGATTCCGTCCATCCGGGAGTTCTCCTTCGATGAGCACATGGAAGCCAGTTCCCGAGGGGGAGATCTCCGTATAGGAATCGAGCCGCTCGATAATGTCTTGAGCCACGTCGTCGACGTCCCCAGTTTCCGGATCTCGGCAGTCATCCAGGTCCACACCGACGATTGGATCGTCGTCGGTAAACACGAACCCAATGCCGTCTGCCTCTCTCGAGTCGGCATACTCGAGCGCCGTCTCGATCGACGCCCATGTGGGCGGATCCGTCGAGGACGCAAACTCACCACTCCCCGGTGTCACCGGGATCTTCGTTGGCTTCCCATCTCGAGATTCTTCTCGCCAACAGACCCACTGGTCGTACTCCTCTACCATCTCAGGAATGCTGCTCGTATCGATAGTATTTGTCTGGTTTCCTATCATGTATATTCACTCGGCTGTGAAGCCTTGCTACTGTGCTGCCAGCACCGTATCAGCGGCACGATAGAAATCCAATAGCGCTCTCCCCCACATCTACTCCCTTTTGCGGCGGCAACCCTCTCTATACTAGTTGGTTTTTGAGCCGGTTTTACCCTGGACAGTACTGCCGTCTTGCGATTTTTACCCTGGACAGCGAGACGACCATTTACTCCGGGCTGTGATTTACCCTGGACACCAAAATCCAAATACCGAGAAGAGCGCCTCAAGACCGAGTTTATGGGTATACCCTGGTTTGGGAATACCCTGGACA
>NZ_FOZS01000016.1 GCF_900116205.1 Halostagnicola kamekurae
CCTAGACAGCCGGGAGGTGAGCTTAGAAGCAGCTACCCTCTAAGAAAAGCGTAACAGCTTACCGGCCGAGGTTCGGCGCGCTGAAAATGATCGGGGCTCAAGTCCACCACCGAGACCGAGCGACACCCGTCAGAGGGTGATTCCGTAGGTTGGCATACTGTTCGGGTGGAAGCACGGGAGAGATCTCGTGTGGACCGTGCAGTAACGAAAATTCTGGTCATAGTAGCAGCGTTAGTCGGGTGAGAACCCCGACGGCCGAACGAGTAAGGGTTCCTCAGCAATGCTGATCAGCTGAGGGTTAGCCGGTCCTAAGTCTCACCGCAGTTCGAATGAGACAAAAGGGAAATAGGTTAATATTCCTATGCCAGTGTGAATTAGAAGTCGACGCTTTGGAGCCGCCCAGGCCGGGCACTCGCCCGGTGTAACCATCGAAGTTCGTGGAAGCCGTAATGGCAGGAAGCGGACGAATGGTGGGATGCCGCAAGCTGGGTCAATCTGGAGCCCGTGAAAAGACGATCACACTGTCCGTACCGAGATCCGACACAGGTACTCGTGGCGGCGAAAGCCAAGGTCTGTCGGGATCAACCGACGTTAGGGAATTCGGCAAGTTAGTCCCGTACGTTCGCAATAAGGGATGCCTGCCTCGGAGAGAGGCAGGTCGCAGTGACTCGGGCGCTCCGACTGTCTAGTAACAACATAGGTGACCGCAAATCCGCAAGGACTCGTACGGTCACTGAATCCTGCCCAGTGCGGGTATCTGAACACTCAGTACAATGAGACGAAGGACCCGTTAACGGCGGGGGTAACTATGACCCTCTTAAGGTAGCGTAGTACCTTGCCGCTTTAGTAGCGGCTTGCATGAATGGATCAACGAGAGCGCCACTGTCCCAACGTTGGGCCCGGTGAACTGTACATTCCAGTGCGGAGTCTGGAGACCCCCAAGGGGAAGCGAAGACCCTATAGAGCTTTACTGCAGGCTGTCGCTGAGACGTGGTCGCCATTGTGCAGCATAGGTAGGAGCCGTTACACAGGTACCCGCGCTAGCGGGCCACCGAGGCATCATTGAAATACTACCCGATGGTGACTGCGACTCTCACTCCTGGCGGAGGACACCGGTAGCCGGGCAGTTTGACTGGGGCGGTACGCGCTTGAAAAGATATCGAGCGCGCCCCAAGGTTTCCTCACTCGGGTCGGAGACCCGAGTAAGAGTGCAAGAGCATAAGGAAGCCTGACAGTGTCGAGCACAACAATCGACGCTGACGCGAAAGCGTGGTCTAGCGAACCAATTAGCCTGCTTAATGCGGGCAATTGCTGACAGAAAAGCTACCTTAGGGATAACAGAGTCGTCACCCGCAAGAGCACATATCGACCGGGTGGCTTGCTACCTCGATGTCGGTTCCCTCCATCCTGCCCGTGCAGAAGCGGGCAAGGGTGAGGTTGTTCGCCTATTAAAGGAGGTCGTGAGCTGGGTTTAGACCGTCGTGAGACAGGTCGGCTGCTATCTATTGGGGGTGTTACGGTATCTGACGAGAACGTTCGTATAGTACGAGAGGAACTACGAATGGGTGCCACTGGTGTACCAGTTGTTCGAGAGAGCACGTGCTGGGCAGCCACGCGCCACGGGGTAAGAGCTGAACGCATCTAAGCTCGAAACCCACTTGAAAAAGAGATACCATCCGAGATCACTCGTAGAAGACGAGTTCGATAGACTCGGGGTGTACGCACCAAGGCAACGAGGTGTTGAGCCCGCGAGCACTAATCGATCGAGCCACCATTCATACGCATTTGGATCATGTACGGACCCGGAGACGGGTCCAGGCGTGAACTGGACTAC